>DLDC01000179.1 GCA_002480935.1 Prevotella sp. UBA7782
ATTTACATAATTAACAACTCAAAAGACCGTCTATTTAAGGAAAACTGATTATCTTTGCAACTAAAATCGATAACTGTATTCGTATATGAGATTGAAGATGGCATCGCTGGCCGCTGTTTGTGCGGCGCTCCTTACACTTGCATCATGCCTGGGAAGCAACGACGAAGTTAATTACGTGTATTATGACGACACTGCCATAACCGAATTTTCTTTGGGCTCACTCAACGTGTATGTGCACACAAAGTCATCTACAGGAAGCGACAGCGTGTATGTAACGACAGTGTCGGGAAGCAATTATGATTTCTATATAGACCAGTCTAAGAACGAAATATACAACGTAGACTCTCTGCCCTACGGCACGGATGCGGCACATGTGCTTGCCACCATATCAAGCAAAAACTCCGGACTGATATATATAAAGTCGCTCAAGAGCGATTCGCTGTCTTATTACAGCTCAACAGACTCTATCGACTTCAGTCAGCCACGCACCATAGAGGTGGTGTCGCAGAGCGCTGCTTACTATAGAAAGTACACCGTAAAGGTGAACGTGCACCAACAGAAGGAAGACGACTTTGCATGGAGCCGCATGGCCGTGCAGCAAGACTTTGCCGGCATGAGCGGCATCAAGGCCGTAGCTAAGGGCGACAGCCTCTTTGTGTTTGGTACGGACGGCAACACCACAACGGCGTTTGTCACGGCCCGCGCCGACGGTCTGCACTTCGCAAAGCTGCCTGTGAGCTTCTCGGCCGGCGCTTATGCCAATGCCATAGCAGGGCACGGCAAACTCTATATGCTTGACGGAGGTGTGCTGAAAAGCTCGGCCGACGGCGCTACATGGACCACCGTCACAACTAACGCTGCCTTGACACGCCTCGTGGGCTATGGCACCAAGGAGATGTATGCCCTGAGTGAGGCCGGCAGAATAATGAGCTCGGCCGACGGCGGAGCCACATGGAAGGCTGATGAGCTGGATGACAACACGTCGTTGCTGCCCACTGCCAACCTGAACTTTGCGCTGCTGCCCCTGAAGACCAACGATGAGATGGAGCGGGTGCTGCTCACCGGTACACGGACAGGAAGTGCCAACGCACTGGTTTGGAGTAAGATAGTAGACTATTCGGCTACAGCAACCGCCTATCCGTGGACGTTTGTAGACGCTGCTGAGGACAACAGATACAGTCTTCAGGCACTGCCTAACCTGCAAGTGATGTGCTATGGCAACCAGCTGGTGGCCTTCGGCACCGACAACGGCACGCTGCCGGCATCAATGAGCGTCTCACCAGACCAGGGCATAACGTGGCGCACCGACAGCGTCTATGCCTTGCCGGCCCAGGCGCAGAGTGGCATCAGGGTGCTCAGTGCAACGGCCGATGCCGACAACTTTGTGTGGGTGGTGTGCACCGGAACAGGCGAAGTGTGGCGCGGAAGGCTCAGCCAGCTGGGTTGGAAGAAAGAGAATGACTCATTTTTAAAATAGAATAGAGGACGAGGCAGATGCATAGATTATTGTTGCTCACATTGTTGGCAGCGGTTTTCTTGCCCCTCAGCGCACAAGAAGATCCTGAATACAGGGCCGAGATTGGTGTGGGGGGCGGCATGATGGGCTACCTGGGCGACTTCAACGGGTCGCTCACCAAGGATATGCAACCCATGGCTTCTGTCTTGGCAAGATACAACTTCGACACTTATAAGTGCATGAGGCTGGCCGTGATGTACGGCAAGATGAAAGGCAGCTCGGCCGATGTAAAGACCTATTATCCTGCATTCGCCGCTACGCCCTACAACTTCTCAAATACGCTGGTGGGCACTGACGTGACGTTTGAATATAATTTCCTGCCCTACGGAACGGGGCACGACTATTACGGAGCCAAGCGCCTTACGCCCTTCTTGTTTGGCGGACTGACCTTTATGTATGCCAAGTTGCAAGACGGCGACAAGAAAAGCGCCTTCTCGGCAGGCCTGCCCATCGGCATAGGTGTAAAGTATAAGTTGAGCACCCGCATGAATCTGGGCGTGGAATGGGCCATGCACTTCACCCTGAGCGATGAGCTGGACGGACAGAAAGACCCGTATGGCATTCAGAGTTCGGGCGCTTTCAAGAACACCGACTGTTACTCTACGCTGCAAGTAACGCTGAGCTACAGCTTTTGGGAGAAATGCCGCACCTGCCATAATGAGGACGAGTGAGGCGACAAATAAATGAAAAGAGAATGGAAGAAGAACTCGATAAAAACCATATACCAGCCCATATAGCCATTATCATGGATGGCAATGGCAGATGGGCCACGGCCCGCAACAAGCCTAGAAGCTACGGCCATCAGGCCGGGGTAGACACTGTGAGGCGCATCACGGCAGAGTGTGCGAGGCTCGGAGTGAAATATCTTACGCTCTACACCTTCTCTACCGAGAACTGGAAGCGCCCGGCACAAGAGATACATGCCCTGATGGGGCTGGTGCTGAGCGCCCTTGAGGATGAGATCTTCATGAAGAACAACGTGCGCTTCAGGGTGATTGGCGACTTAGACAGACTGCCCGAGGAGGTGCGCGACAAGCTTCTAGAAACCATGGAGCACACCCAGGCCAACACGGCAATGACCATGGTGGTGGCACTGAGCTACTCGGCACGCTGGGAGATAACGCAAGCAGCACGGCAGATAGCCTGCCGCGTGAGCGAAGGACAGTTGAAACCCGAAGACATCAACGAGGAGCTGATGAGCCGGAATATGCAAACCAACTTCATGCCCGACCCTGACTTGCTCATCAGAACAGGAGGAGAACTGCGCATAAGCAACTATCTGCTCTGGCAGATAGCCTATTCTGAACTTTATTTCTGCAATACCTATTGGCCTGACTTCAGCGAAGCCGACTTGCATAAGGCTATAGCCAGTTACCAGAAAAGGCAAAGACGCTACGGAAAGACCGAGGCCCAGATAGAAGAAAGTAAGTAAAAACGAAATATACTTGTAGATGATATATATAAATAAGGTTTTGGTTATGATGGCTGTGTCGGCCGGAGTGGCGATGCATGCCAACGCACAGCAAACCATCGTTCATCCCGATATCAGCTATGCGGGCAACCCTATGAGCGTCACCATTGGCGGTCTTAAGGTCTCTGGCGTACAGGGATATGAGGACTATGTGCTCTTGGGCATCTCCGGACTGAGTGTGGGACAGCGCATCAGCTTGCCGGGCACAGAGATAACCGACGCCGTGAAGCACTACTGGAAGCACGGACTCTTCTCGGATGTAGCTATTTCTGCCGACTCTATCGTGGGCGATAAGGTGTACTTAAACATACACCTGAAGTTGCGGCCGCGCGTTTCTACTATCAACTATATAGGCTTGAAAAAGTCAGAAAAGGAAGATATGGAAGCCAAACTCGGTATCATCAAGGGCGGACAGATAACACCTAACATGATAGACAGGGCCAAAACGCTTGCCAAGAAGTATTTCGACGATAAAGGATTTAAAAACGCTGAGATAACCATTACGCAGCGTGAGGATGTTGCCAATAAGAATCAGGTGATACTGGATGTGGATGTAGACAAGAAAGAAAAAATGAAAGTGCACCACATCTATCTTGAGGGAAACAACCATCTGAGTGATGCCAAGATAAAGGGACGCATGTTCACAAAGAGCGTGCTGGGCAAGATACATGAGGCAGGAAAGCTCTCTTCATTCATGAAGTCGAAGAAATTCACACCCGAAAAGTTTGAGGAGGCTAAGAAAAACCTTATTTCAAAGTATAACGAGCTGGGCTATCGTGATGCCGAATTACTGAAAGACAGCGTGTGGAACTACGACGCCAAGCACGTGGACGTGCTGCTCAAGGTGAATGAAGGACAGAAGTATTACATCAGAAACATCACCTGGGTGGGCAATACAGTATATTCTACCGACTATCTGAGCCGTTTGCTCAACATGAAGAAGGGCGATGTGTATAACCAAAAGTACTTGCACAAGCGCCTTTCCGAGGATGAAGACGCTGTGGGCAACGCTTATTGGAACAATGGCTACTTGTTCTACAGGCTCGATCCTACGGAGGTGAACATCGTGGGTGACTCCATCGACCTTGAGATGCGTATCTTTGAGGGCTCTCAGGCACATGTAAGCCATGTGAAGATAAATGGTAATGACAGAATATATGAGAACGTGGTGAGGCGCGAGCTGCGCACAAAGCCAGGCGATCTGTTCTCGAAAGAGGCACTGCAACGCTCGGCGCGAGAGCTGCAAAGCATGGGTCATTTCGACCCGGAAGCCGTTAATCCCGATGTCAAGCCTAACTACGAGGATGGCACTGTAGACATAAACTGGAACCTGAAGCAAAAGGGTAACGACCAGATAGAGTTCTCCTTGGGATGGGGACAGACAGGTGTCATCGGAAAGGTGGGTCTGAAGCTCAACAACTTCTCCATGGCCAATCTCTTCAGAAAGAACAAGGAACACAGGGGATTTATGCCTATCGGCGATGGCGAACAGCTTAGCCTGACAGCTCAGACCAATGGCTCTTACTATCAGCAGTATAGCTTGAGTTATGGCACCAACTGGCTCGGAGGCAAGCGACCCATACAGTTCAGCGTGGGCGTTTCTTACTCTAAGCAGACCGATATCAACTCTACGTATGCCAACAATGCTTATCTGAACAACTATTATAGTTCGCTCTATGGCTACGGAAACAGCTATTACAACAACTACGATAGCTATTACGATCCGGATAAGTATATCCAGATGCTCGGAGTGAGCCTGGGATGGGGTAAGCGACTGCGCTGGCCGGATGACTATTTCACCCTGAGCGTGGGCCTGGCATACCAGAGATACATGCTGAAGAACTGGAGGTACAACTTCCTGATGACCAACGGAACAGCTAATAACCTCAACCTGAGCATCAGCCTGAACCGCTCTTCTACCGACAACCAGCTCTATCCGCGTCGCGGATCGGAGTTTACGGCATCTGTGTCGCTCACACCGCCATGGTCAAAGTGGGATCATAAGGACTACAAGAACCTGGCCACAAACCGCCTGGCAGCCAACTACGACGACCAGTTGCAAGAGAAATACCGCTGGGTGGAGTATCATAAGTGGAAGTTTAAGGGCAGATTGTTCACTCCTCTGTCAAGTGGAGCCAAGTGCTTCGTGCTCATGACGAGGGTAGAATTGGGCTTGTTGGGCTCTTACAACAAATACAAGAAGTCGCCTTTTGAGACATTCTATGTCGGTGGCGACGGTATGAGCGGCTATTCAACAGGTTATTCGCAAGAAACAATCGGCTTGAGAGGTTATGAAAACGGCGCTCTCACACCTTTAGGTGCAGAGGGTTACGCTTACGACCGCTTCACCTTGGAGCTGCGTTATCCGTTCTTGCTGGGCAACACCACTATCTACGGCCTCACCTTTGTTGAGGGTGGTAACGCATGGACAGAAACATCCAAGTTCAATCCCTTCGATCTGAACCGCTCGGCAGGTGTAGGTGTGCGCATCTATCTGCCTATGGTAGGACTGATGGGTATCGACTGGGCTTATGGCTTCGACTCGCCTTTCGGCTCAAAGGGAGGCAGTCAGTTCCACTTCATACTCGGTCAGGAGTTCTAACAACAGTGAGAATATATTGCAATAGGCCCTGTAGGGCCGTATGAGAACATAAAAATAAGAAAGGAAAAAACATAATATGAGAAGACTAGTTGCTATGTGCCTGATGCTGATGGCTGTGCTTTCAGCAAGCGCACAGAAGTTTGCTTTGATCGACATGGACTACATTCTGAAGAATGTACCAGCTTATGAGCGCGCCAATGAGCAGCTTAACCAAGTGTCAAAGAAGTGGCAAGCTGAGGTGGAAGCGTTGAACACCGAGGCCAGCACCATGTATAAGTACTATCAGAACGAGGTGGTGTTCCTCTCACAAGACCAGAAAAAGAAACGCCAGGAGGCCATCATGAACAAGGAAAAGGAGGCTTCTGACCTTAAGCGCAAATACTTTGGTCCGGAAGGTGAGCTCTTTAAGAAACGCACTTCGCTCATGACGCCTATCCAAGACGAGATATACAACGCTGTGAAAGACATTGCCGACCAGCGAGGTTACAGTCTGGTGGTAGACCGGGCAAGTGCCTCTGCCGGCATCATCTACGGCTCGCCGAAAATAGACATCAGCAATGAGGTGCTTCAGAAACTTGGCTATTCAGCAGAGTAAGCAGCTCTGCGGGCTGCCCAGTCGGGCTTCTGCGCATCTAAGAGAATAACAATCCTAAGGTGATAATAATTATCTGATTAAATAATAAAACAAGACAACAAAATGAAAAAGTTACTTTTAGTTTTGATGCTGTGCGCTCCAATGAGCTTGTTCGCACAGAAATTCGGTCATTTAGACTCACAGGCACTGCTTGAATCTCTCCCTGAGGCCGTTGCAGTACAGAAAGAGCTGCAAGCAAAAGGCGATCAATATCAGAAAGACCTGAAAGCTATGCAGGACGAACTGACACGTAAAGCCGACGAATATGATAAGACCAAGAGCACGATGAATGCCACCAAGCAGCAGGAAACGGAGAAAGAGCTCCAGGACATGTATGCTAAGATACAGCAGACTGCACAAGACAATCAGACTGCATTCAACAAGGAGCAGCAAGAAAAGCTTAGCCCTATCCTCACAAAAGTGCGCAACGCCATCGAGGCTGTGGCTAAGGCAGGCGGCTATGTGTATATCATGGAGAAAGCAGCTGGCCAGCCCCTCTACATCAACGAGGCACTCAGCAAGGACATCACTGCTGAGGTAAAGGCTCAGCTTGCCAAGACCAAGTAATCAAAGAGCAGTTATATAAGGCGGAGGCAGGCTTCAAATGCCTGCCTTTGTTGTTAATAGGTATAAGGATGAAAAAGCTTTCTATCATTTTTCTAGCCTTGCTCATGCCCCTTATGGCGGCTGCGCAGCAAGTTAGGTTTGCCTACTTCAGTTACCAGAATGTACTGCATGCCATGAGCGGATATGCCATAGCGCAGCACAACATGGACGAGTTGCGGGCTAAGTATGACGCTGAGGCCAAGCGCTCTGAAGCCGAGTTCAACAACAAGTATGAGGAGTTTCTCGACGGTCAGCGCGACTTTGCGCCTTCTATTCTGAAGAAGCGGCAGGCCGAACTGCAAGAGCTTGCCGAGCGTGGCATAGCTTTCCGCGATGAGTCTGAGCAGCTCCTCAAGAAGGCCGAAGAAGATGCTTTGGCGCCTCTGCGCCAGAGAATAGACGCGGCAGTAAGGCAGTTGGGGCATGAAAAGGGCTATGCCTTCATTCTCAACACAGACAACAATGCCCTGCCTTATGTTGATGAAACGCTTTCCGACAATGTTACGGAAACGCTCAAGCAAATGTTGCACTGACAAAAACAAACGTTATGGAGCTTCCTAAATCACCCGGTCCTGTCGGAGTATTCGATTCCGGCTACGGAGGGCTAACCATTCTGCATGGCATTCGCCAGCTTTTACCAGAGCTTGACTATATGTATTTAGGCGACAATGCGCGCGCTCCGTATGGCTCGCGCTCGTTTGATGTGGTATATCAGTTCACCCTTCAGGCCGTTGAGAAGTTGTTTGAGATGGGCTGTCACTTGGTCATACTGGGCTGTAACACTGCTTCGGCCAAAGCTCTGCGCTCCATTCAGCAGCGTGACCTGCCCCATCTCGATCCCTCGCGCCGTGTGCTCGGCGTGATAAGGCCCACGGCAGAGGTGATAGGGTCACTCACAACGAGCCGTCATGTG
>DLDC01000020.1:0-7902 GCA_002480935.1 Prevotella sp. UBA7782
CCTTCTTTATGCTTACCTTTATATTTTGTTTCGGAGAAAAGTTGAAACTTTGTAGCACCTCTTAAAGAAGTGAATTTTAACATTGAAAAGTTCTGAAGGTTATTTTCTTATTCAGAATGAAACACTATAATCAATAAGAAATGGTGCGGTACTAGGATCTTATGGCAAAGCATACAACAGAATTCTTCAGAAGCATCGCTTCTTTTCTCATTCGTCCCGTAGAGCAAGAATTGCCGTTCTTGTTCTCTTTCTTCTTGCTCATTTCACTCTCCACCCTTAAGTTTCTGGTTGCCGGTTTACTGTATCCAGACCAGATGGACACTGTGGTCTTCCTCCATCTGTCCAGAGCCTTAGCTATCAGCTATCTCCTTGCATGTATTGTCTGTTATTCCTGTAAAACAAGGGTGAAGATGTTCTTTTATGCCATCGGTCTTACGCTGTTTAGTGTCAACTTAATGGTCTGACTGGTATTCCACAAGGCCTTCTCTCCGCAGATTTTTGTGCTTCTTGGCGAAACCAATTGCAAAGAGGCTACAGAGTTTGTTAAGACTTTCTTGCTGCAAGGACGTGGGCTTATCTGCCTGTTTGTCATCGCTGTGGTGATGAGTATGATTATCCTGACAGAGAAAAAGTGGCCGATCAGAGGTCATCGCCGTCACCTTCGAATCATCTCTTCTGTTATTCTCGTTTGCTCGTTGTTGAGCTTTTTCTATTTCGATATCTACTATGATATTTGCAAAAGCCATACTTTTGAGGATCTTAACGTGGGCAACAGATTTCCCTATGACAGTGTCACAGCTACAGCATTGGCTCTACATGATGTACGAGCTATTGCCCATGAGATGAAGCATGCCATCCTCTTGACAAAAAAAGAGGATGGCGGACATATCACAGAGACGGACTCTTTGCATGTGATCTTGGTCATTGGCGAGTCTTATATAAAAAGTCATGCTCAGATTTATGGCTATTATCTGCCCACTACACCTTATATGATGCAGGAAAAAGAAAGTGGCCGCCTCATAACTTTCAATAATGTGGTGACTCCTAAAATAGTTACTTCACACCTTCAACGGTGTAACCCAAATTGCGCAGTCCTTGCAGTACGCCTTTTTCGCCGGGCAAGTGGCCCGCGCCAACCACAAACAGGGTGGGGCGGGTATTCATAATGGCGGGCATGAGTGTGAGCCATCGACTGTTGCGCTTGGTTATGAGCTTCTCATCCATCTCTGGCGAGTTGGCACAGGCCACACTCTGCTGGTCGTCAAGAATGGTCTTCAACTTGTCGAGATCCTGGTCATAATAGGCCGTGCGCATGTTCTCCATTTGCATAAGCCACTGCTCTTGGTTGTCAAGGAAGCACATGAGCAGTTGTACTTGCTGCTTCATGGGCATGGAAGATACGAGAAGACGAGTCTGCGCGGCCACGGTCTCCAGGCCGGCTGTTGGCTCGTTGTTGGCTTGTGCCTGCTTCTGGAAGTAGGCGTCCATGGGATTAGTGGGGTCAAACTCGCCCATGTGCCGCTGCATAAAGAGGGTCATCTCGAGTGCTATAGTGAGCGACAATGGGTTGAGATGTCCCATCTGCTGCATCACCATGGGATTGGTGAGGTCGGCTCCTAAAGCTGCTTTGAGTGTGGTATTTAGTTTGGCATACTCTGCAGGGGTGAGAACATCTTTGACAGTGCTGTCGGCTGCCATCGTGGCTGCCCGCTTCATCCACTCCAGCGAGTCTGGGTTCATCATGTCTTCCAGTTTCAACTCTCCTACAATCTGGCTGGTCTTCATAATGGCATCCTTGGCTCCTGCAATTTTGTCTATAAAGGCTGTGTTGGCCAGATGATAGGTTCCTACGATATAAGATGGGGATGCGAGTCCGTTGCCCCACACCTTATATAATAGTTGGGCACGTGTGCCGATAGAAAACAAGGCCATGAATGATAGTAAAAAGATTGCTTTTTTCATTTTAAATACAAAAATTACGTTTTGGTTAATGTTTTTTGTCGTTGTCTTGCCGGGTTTCACTGTCTTGGCTGTCGGTGTCTTTGCGTACAAAGAAGCGGGCATATTCTTGTTCGAAGTTGGGCGTAAAAATGCCTTTACCCATGTTTTGCGACAGCTCCTTTCGGGTAAAGAAGCGTCCTCCGTCTAGTTCTTCGGTGCTGGGATAGATGGGTCCGTCGTAGATGGTTTTGTTAACATAAACTAGCTCGCGCTCTTTCTTGCCGTTGAATATATAACGAGCCACAACCTGAGGGGTATATTGTGTGATGCCCAGCTCTTCGCTCACTTCGCGCTTGAGCGCCTCGTCCGGGGTCTCACCATAGGCTATGTGCCCACCGCATGCTGTGTCCCACTTTCCGGGTTGCGTGCTTTTCCACATGGGCCTGTGCTGCAGATAGAGCTCACCGCGGCTGTTGAACACGTGCAGGTGCACCACGGGGTGTAGCTTCATAGAGCCTCCGTGGGCCTCGCCCCGGCTTAGCGGGCCCAGTGTGTGCCCCTCTGAGTCTACTTGGGGCAGCATTTCATTGGGATTGTCTCTCATAGGTTTATAGTGGCAATACTGCGGTAAAGCAGTTGTTAAAAGTTGTTTCTACATCAGCCGGTTTCTCTCTGAATATCCCGAATATAGTACTTCCGCTGCCCGACATCTGCGCATAGCAAGCTCCCATGGCGTATAGCTTTTCTTTGATGTTAGCTAGCTGGGGTAGCAGATTGAACACTGGCTCTTCGAAATCGTTGCTTAGGTCGTCTTTCCACGTCTCTATGGGCTGTCTAACCACCATTCGGCAGTTCTTTCGAGGCTCCTTGGGCGTGATGGCGGCATAGGCTTGGGCAGTGCTAACGGCCACATCGGGTTTTACCAGAGCTATCCAATATCCGTTCAGGTTGCCTGTCTCTTGGTCGGCAGGTTCCAATATCTCGCCTCTTCCTGTGGCATAAGCTGTCTCTGCTGTGATGAAGAAAGGGCAGTCGGAACCTAGGAGCGCAGCATAATGTTCCATTTCGGCGTTGCCCATGTTGAGTCTGAAGCGCTCGTCTAGCAACCTTATCATATAGGCACCATCAGCCGATCCGCCTCCCAACCCAGCCTGTGAGGGTATACGCTTGCACAGATGAATGTGTATGCGGGGCAACTTATAGTGTGCGTTCAGCAGGTTATACGCTTTCACCACAAGGTTGTCTTGTGGCTCGCAGGTGGTTGCCAACCCCGTGACGAGCAGGTCGCAGGGCGTGGGAGAGGGAAAGTTGTCGTTCATCCGCTTTATTTCAAGCGCGTCGGTCAGTGCGATGGGGTACATCACTGTCTGTATGTCGTGATAACCATCACTGCGCTTGGCGATGACGTTCAGGCCTAAGTTTATCTTACAACAAGGAAAAGTAATCATAAGAGTGCAAAGGATTATTGTTGTTTATACTATTAGTGGCAAAATTACAAAAAAACTTTTATCTGCCAAATGCTGCTTACCAAGATTTTTGTAACTTTGCACTGTTTATTCAAAAAAATCATTATGCCAGAGTCAAATAACTCACGTCAGGGGCGCAAAAGGCAGTCGGCACCCGTTGACATTACATACGGACATTTGCAGCCCCAAGCCATAGAGATAGAAAAACTAGTGCTTGGCGCTCTGTTAATAGACCGTGATGCTTTTACGGTGGTTTCGGAAATACTTCGTCCTGAGACGTTCTATGATCCCAGAAACCAAAAGATATATCATGCCATACAAACCCTCAACATGGAGCAGAAACCGTGTGACATTATGACGGTCACCGAGCAGCTCAAGCATGAGGGCACCTTTGAGGAGGTGGGTGGAGCAGGATATATCGTAGAGATAAGCTCGCACGTGGCCTCTTCGGCCAACATTGAGTATCATGCCCGCATCCTTCAGCAGAAGTTTTTGGCGCGACAGCTCATCCACTATGCTTCTGTAATTGAAACCGAAGCCATGGATGAGACGGTGGATGTAGATGAGCTGATGCAGAAGGCTGAGGGTTTGCTCTTCGAACTGTCGCAGAAGAACATGGCACACGACTTCACCCAAATAGACCCTATTATAGATTTGGCCAATAAGCAGTTGCTGGCTGCAGCTTCAAACAAGGGAGAGCTGACGGGTGTGCCTAGTGGATTCCACGACCTTGATAAAATTACGTCGGGCTGGCAGAAGAGTGATTTGATTATCATTGCAGGACGTCCGGCCATGGGCAAGACTTCTTTCGCATTGTCGGTGGCTAAGAATATGGCCGTTGACTATCAGCGTCCAGTGGGCTTCTTCTCGCTGGAGATGAGCAACGTGCAACTGGTTAACCGACTGATATCTAACGTGTGCGAGATTCCCGGCAACAAGTTGCTCAGCGGACAGCTGGCTCCCGATGAGTGGGAACGCTTTGACAAGAACCTTCGCAAGCTTACAGGTGCACCTATATATATAGACGATACACCAGCCCTCTCTGTGTTTGAGCTGCGCACCAAGGCTCGCCGACTGGTGCGAGAACATCATGTGCAGTGCATCATGATAGACTATTTGCAGCTGATGAATGCCAATGGCATGCGTTTTACAAGCCGACAAGAAGAGGTGTCTACCATCAGCCGTTCGCTCAAGGGCTTGGCTAAGGAACTCGACATACCCATCATAGCATTGTCGCAGCTCAACCGTTCGGTTGAGCAACGTGACGCTTCAAAGGGCGTTGACGGCAAGCGGCCACAGCTGAGCGACCTGCGTGAGTCGGGTGCCATAGAGCAGGATGCCGATATGGTGATATTCGTTCACCGTCCGGAATATTATAAGATTACGGCCGGACCTAACAACGAAGACCTGCGTGGCAAGGCTCTCATCATCATCGCCAAGCACCGTAAGGGTGCCACAGACGACGTGTTGCTCAACTTTAATGGTGCCTATACGCGTTTCAGTAATCTGGATGACGACAGCTTCCAGATGCCGCTGCAAGACGGTGAAGGCGAGATATTGGGCAGCCGAATGAATGGCGACAATCCTTTGCCACCCTCTCCGACAGACGCTCCTTTCTGATAAATCTCATCTTAAGGCGAAGGCTATTGGGTCTTCGTCTTATTGCTTCTGTAGGGTGTCTGTCAGTTTTACCGTTATATTCATGATATGTTTCATAGTCTGATATAGTCAAAAAATCGTTCAAAAGATACAAAATTTGATACACGGAAACAAATTTATGTTACAGCGAACGAATTATGACTTATCATGAGTGTGGCGTGCATTAACTTTGCAAGCAGAAACCTAGTCAAGGGTAACATTCTATATGGGGCCTGCGACTTCAAAACATTTATTACACATCCTAAAAACATTCAATTATGATTTTCAATCATTTTACAAACTCGTGTTATTGCGAGGCACTCAATCTCTTTCATTTTACTGACCGTAAAGAAAAAAAATCAAATAAATAAAACTATGGGAGATACAAATAAGAAATGGGCCATTGTGCCTGTCATGCTCTGCTTTTTTGCCATGGGTTTCGTGGACCTTGTTGGCATAGCATCCAATTATGTAAAGGAAGACATGCATCTGAATGATGCAACAGCCAATATTTTTCCATCTTTGGTGTTCTTCTGGTTCCTTATTTTCTCTGTGCCAACAGGCATATTGATGAACCGCATAGGACGCAAGAAAACGGTGTTGCTCTCACTTATAGTGACCATCTTTTCACTTTTAATCCCTCTTTTGGGTGAGACTTTTACGGGTATGGTGGTTTCATTTTGTCTCTTGGGCATTGGTAATGCTCTGATGCAGACGTCACTCAACCCGCTGGTGTCTGTCTTTGTCAATGGTCGCAATCTTGCCTCAACGCTCACCTTCGGACAGTTTATTAAGGCCATAGCCTCATTCCTGGCACCTTATCTTGCCATGTGGGGAGCCACCTCGGTTATTCCTACGCTGGGCCTTGACTGGCGAGTGCTCTTTGCCATTTACTTTGTTGTGGGTGCGTTGGCTGCCCTGTTGCTGGCCTTAACGCCTGTACCCGAGACAGGTGCTGATGCAGGAACCACAGACGGAGCCGGGCATGAGGTTGAGAGCGTTTGGCAGCAATTTAAGTCTTGCCTGCAATTGCTGGGCACTCCTGTCGTGCTACTGTGCTTTTTGGGCATTATGTGTCACGTGGGCATCGATGTGGGCACAAACACCACAGCGCCCAAACTGCTGCAGGAGCGTCTGCACATGTCGCTTAACGATGCGGCTTTTGCCACCTCACTCTATTTTATCTTCCGTACCTTGGGATGCCTCTCAGGCTCTTTCCTGCTCAGAGTGATGCGTCATCGCACCTTCTTCTTCATTAGCGTGGGCATGATGGTGCTCTCTATGATTGGCATGTTTGCAGGCTCCACAAAGACCGTGCTCTATATCGCCATAGCGCTGGTGGGATTCGGCAACTCCAATATCTTCTCCATTGTCATGTCGAGAGCTTTGCAGGCTATGCCCAACAAGCAGAATGCTGTGAGCGGACTGATGATTATGGGCCTCTTTGGTGGCACTGTATTCCCGTTGATTATGGGCTTTTGCAGTGATGCTTTTGGCCAGCAGGGAGCTGTGGCCGTCATGGCTGTAGGCGTAATTTACCTCATCGCCTATGGAATGGTGAATATGCAAAAAGACTAACGAACCAAATTATTACGAACAATTTAAACAAAACGAGAAATGAAATACATAGTAGGTTTAGGTGAAGTTCTTTGGGACGTTCTTCCAGAGGGCAAAAAATTGGGTGGTGCACCGGCTAACTTCGCTTTTCATGCCGGACAGTTTGGAATGGATTCATTGGCCATAAGCGCCGTGGGTAATGATGCCTTGGGTGATGAAACATTAGCTGAGCTTACCAAAAAGAATCTTAATCACGTCATTCCGCGTGTGGATTATCCTACCGGAACTGTGCAGGTAGAGTTAGATGCCGACGGTGTGCCTACTTATGATATCAAGACCAATGTGGCGTGGGATAATGTGCCCTTCACCAAGGAGATTGAGGCAATAGCCAAGGACTGTCGTTGTGTATGCTTCGGATCGTTGGCCCAGCGCAGTGAAGTGACACGTTCTACCATACATAAGTTTATCAAAGCCATGCCAAAGGGCAGTTTGAAGATTTTCGACATCAATCTGCGCCAGAACTTCTACGACAAGGACATACTGCAGTCGTCTATAAAGGCGTGCAACATACTGAAGATAAACGATGAGGAGTTGGTGCAGCTTGGCAGACTTTACGGCTATCCCGGTCTCGACATCTCCAACAAATGCTGGCTTTTGCTGGGCAAGTATAATCTTGACATGCTGGTGCTCACCTGTGGCGTAAATGGCAGCTACGTGTTCACTCCTGGCTGCATGTCGTTCCAAGAAACGCCAAAGGTGGAAGTTACAGACACTGTTGGGGCAGGCGATTCGTTCACCGGCACTTTCGCTTCAGCCATTCTTAATGGCATGCCGGTACCCGAAGCGCATAAGTTGGCGGTCGAGGTGAGTGCCTATGTCTGCACACAACAGGGTGCCATGCCCCGTCTTCCGCATAAATTCATTGATAGGCTGAAAGCTCAATAAGGTAATAAGGCCGGTTCTATACATTAGGTAAATGGGGTAAAGAGGCAAGGTGCGTATGTCAATTTAGGCCGTTATCAGCATCTATTGGCTTCAAAAACGTCAGGTGTCATCGGTTATGTAGCCCGCTACGATCCCTTTTCAACTTACGTTTTGGTACACAAAATCTTGCCGAACTCGTCACTATTTAATTTATAGAATCGACCTGAAAGATGTTTCAGGATAACAAGTTCAGCGAAGAACAATCTCAATCAGTCTTAGCCATTCCGGCCCGGCAGCTAGTGAAGTAGTTGTCGGGCCGATTGTTTTTATTTATCTATTGCCTCAATCACAATGCGCTCAAACACTATGGCAGGCG
>DLDC01000020.1:7913-18706 GCA_002480935.1 Prevotella sp. UBA7782
ATCGGAAGAGTGTCGCAGACTAGCCATAACATTATTCTTTACCACGCGCCTGGCTACTGTCGGATAATAAACAGAATATATGTTTTCCGGTTTTTCGTTTAAGTTTTTGTTGAAGTAAACCGTTGTAGGTGTTCCTTCATCTACTTGCACTGTATAGCTGAACGCACCTTTGTTGAGAAAGTCGAGCGTTGACTTCACGATGACGCTAACCTTGACCGGCAAGCTATCACCCATCATGGTATTGGTAAGACTGTCGGTGGTGAAACGGTAGGTAAGCGATGCCCCGTCTATTGACTGTCCGTCTGGAAGCAGCCTCATGGCCCCATACCATTTGCCCATGTCGTTTATTTGCGTCCATTGTGTGCCTTTGCCATCAGTCCGACTGAAGTAGAACGGAGCCTCGAACACCACTTTGCCCTTGCACATTCTGAGGGTTGCGCCCCCTTGCTGTTCTGCCATGCCTTGCCCATAGCATGTGGGGCACATGTCTTTGGCAAAGTCATCGTTCCATGAAGTGTAGCTTATATGCTTTTGAATCATCATGCCATTCCATTTGCCTTGTGCTATATTATGGTTGTAATCTGCGCACAGCACGGAGTCGTTATTAAATGCCTCTTTGCATTTCTTGGCCCAAACATCCGCCATGGGATTGCCTTCGGCATAGCACTTATGGTTCATGGCTTGGGCATAATACATACGGTGAAGATTGGCCATCACGCTGATAGGGAAGAGCACCAACTCATTATAAGCGTCGCGCTGCTCCTTGCAGAGCTGCGAATATTGTCTCAGAGCCTGCGTCTCCAGTTCGTTATACTCATTAACAATCTGCAGCCAATCGCCGTTTTCCAGGTTATACGTGCTGGCGTCTAACATCTCGGGCGTGCATCGTCCGTTATATTTACAGCAAAGATTCAGCAGTCGGGCAGCCAGAGGCGCCTGCTTGTCACCGAACTGCTCTCGGCAGAAGTCGTCTACATACTGGGTAATGCTGCCTGCTCCATATTCGTCAGGGTTCCACGCCATTTTCATGAACATGCTTATGGGCAGCTCCATGGGCTTAATGTCGCCAACGTTAAGCATCCAGATTCTGTCTATGCCATAATGATAAGCAAGAGACAGTTGCTCCCACATGTTTTGTACAGGTGTTACGTTGATGAACTTTGAGTTGCGAGGGGCGCCCACATAGTCTACATGATAGTATAGTCCCCAGCCGCCTTTTCTGTGTCTTGCTTTGAGTGTAGGCACGCGCCTGATGTCTCCCCAATTATCATCGCACAGCATAAGAGTTATGTCGTCTGGCACCTTCATGCCCTTGTCATAATAGTCGAGCACCTCTTTATATAATGCCCACAATTGAGGCGTAGCCTCGGCAGGCTTACCTGTGACGCGGGCTATTATCTTACGCTGGTCGGCAATGATATTTTCCAAGAGTTCAGTGTTCACGTCATTGCTCATGGCCTCGTCGCCGTCGCCCCTCATACCTACGGTAACAATCTGCTCAGTGCCTTTCATTCTCTCTATGCCTTGGGTGAAGAACCTCTGCAAGGTGTGCTTGTTGGTGACGTAATTCCACGCGCCCAACTCTGCCCTATGCCTTACCCACTCCTGATGGTTGCGTGCCATGGGCTCATGATGTGACGTGCCGATCACTATGCCCATGTGGTTGGCTGTTTGCTCATTAAGTGAGTCGTCAGCATAAAAAGACCATCCCCACATGGCCGGCCACATCATATTGCCCCGCAACCGGAGTATCAGTTCGAACACCTTCTCGTAAAACTGATGGCCGCCATAGTTGGTACCGAAAGTGTTCTTCACCCATGTGGTGAGACAAGGTGCCTCGTCGTTAATGAAAATGCCACGATACTTAACAGCCGGTTCACCGTCTGTGTAAAGTCCTCTTTGAGCATATATGCTGTCATGATGCGCTGTGGGAACGTCAGCCCAGTAATGCCAAGGCGATATGCCCATCTGTCGGGATAATTCGTAAATGCCGTATATGGTTCCTCTTCGGTCGCTGCCAGCTATGACAAGCTGGTCGCCTAGGGTGGTGATGACAAATTTTTCCCACTTGCCTTTGAGCAGTTTGCCGTTTAACCTGCCATCTTTCAACATTCTGTCTATGGCAGCAGAGTGTCCTAACGTACCGATGATGATGCGTGCGTCTTTCTCATCCGTCTTTCTGCATCGGGCGTCGCACACAGTCTTGAAGTCTGTTTCCAGAGCTTTAACAGCGTAGTCAACGCCCGGACAGTCGTTAGGGTCCAGACAGATATTCACGTTGTTGGTGGGATTGAGCAGCACTTGGCCCTTGCTGAAGGTGATGAACTGCGGTGCCGCTGCTATGTGCATCATGTGGCATATCGCCATGATGAATATCAATAAGAATCTTTTTTTGTAGGTCATGGTAACAATTACGCTGTTTTTAGTTCACTGATTGCAAAGTTATCAAAACTTTTCGCTTATAGCTTATGAATATGTTTCAATCGTGTTCATCTGTGTTTCATGGTGAATAGAGACTGAACGGGGCTTACATTTTAATCCCTTCCACATTCCTGGCTTGAGCATTCAGATGCTTTGTCTGCACGCTTTTGTAATGACCACTCATTCAACGAGTTGGCAAAAATTATTGCATGCCTATCTAAAATAGGCTCTTTCGCGTTTTAAGAATAGCTGTTTTGTGAGTTAAAAGAGCCTATTTTACGTTACAAAATAGGCATGATGGTTTCGCTCTTCTTGCCTTGTCGGATGCTCAGCAGTCTTTTCAAAGACTCTGATACAAAAAAGCGGGAGGTCTTGCTGTTGTTTCTCAGCTTAGCCTCCCGCTCATCTAGTTTTCTAAACTCTCTAATTTTGTTATCTTTCTTCTAATACCTATTTTAGATAGAGCGCTTATCTGTGTCCGCCAAATGAATGGCTGCCTGAGCTGCTGCCGCCTCCAAAGCCGCCCCTGTTGCCTGATGAGGGTGAGCCGAAGCTGCTGCTGGGAGCGCTGAAGCTGCGACTGGGAGCGCTGAACGTGTTGCGGTTGGGCGCGGTGAAAGTGCTGTTAGGCGCAGAGTAGGTGCGGTTGTCGATCCGTTGTGTGCCGTTGAACTGATTGCCGGGGATGGTCACGCTACGTGAACCTCCGAAGGTTGCGGTGCTTCTGTTGTTGCCCCGTGTCACCGTGGTGCGTGTAGAGCTCTCACGACCTATGCTTCCGCGATTGAAAGTTCTGGGCACTTGGCTCTGAATGTTGCTTCTGGATGCTGCGCCGAAGGAAGTGGCGTTTTGCGCGCTGCTGTTGAATGCTCCGCGAGAGCGTGTCAGTCCGCCGTTGCCAAAGCTGGTACGCTGATTGTTGTTGAAGCCGTTGCGGTAGTCGCCGCGCTGCCATCCGTCGCGCATACCATAACTTCTGCCGCCTGGCGCTGGGCGTCCCCAGTCGTAACGGTCTCTGTACCAGGAGTGTCCGCCGTTCATTCTCCAAGAGTGTCCGCCGCGGTAAACCACGTAGAAGTTAGGACATCCGAAGTAGAAGTAGTCGCGGTGTGGATAGCGAGCGTAGATGCCGAAGTGCCAGTAGCCACCGTCCCAGTAGATGGGGCGATAGAAATAAGACGCTGCGCAGAAGTTACGATACTGCCAGTCTAGGAGTATATAGCTCAAATCGAGGTTGCGCTGCTGCCAGTATATGCCGTAGAGGTCGTCTACGCTGTTCACTCCCATGAGGTAGTCTAAGTTTATCTCATAGGCTGCTTCATATTGGTCTTCTGTAAGATTCAATTCGTAAGCCATCTTGTCTGTTAAGAACAGAGCCTGGTTGCGTGCTTGCTCATAGCTCATAGCCCTTACCGATGCAGTCATCAGGAGCAATGCTGTTAAGGCAATGATAAACTTTTTCATAATCGTATGATTTAATTTTTGTTCTTATTCATTGTTTTACGTTGCAAAGAAACGAAGATTTCGTGGCTTTAGAAAAGGATTTTCCCTATATGAGGGGGGAATTTCCCTACAATAAAACGGTGTATGCTACGTTATATGTTAAATTTGTATATATAATGAGAACCATTTTCGTTGTTCTGCTCATGCTTTCTGTGGCTGTGCGACTGCAGGCACAGCAAGAGCAAGATGAAGAGGGCAAATACTCTCTCAAGCCCTTGAATGACATAACGTATGGCGTGGAGATGCAGGGAAGTGTGTCTCATGGCAACACTCCCTTATGGCTCAATGCCAATAAATATGGCCTTTCGTCGCTGAAGGAGACTAACGGTTATCTGCGGATGAGTGCCATCAGGCCTTTGGATACAGATGCCGGCAGACATTGGGGGCTTGGCTATGGCGTAGATGTAGCCCTGCCTGTAAACTATACGAGCCACGTGATTGTGCAGCAGGCTTACGTAGAGGGGCGTTGGCTCCATGGCAGCTTGAGCATCGGAGCTAAGGAATATCCTATGGAACTGAAGAACAACCAGCTCAGCTCCGGCTCTCAGACGCTTGGCAAGAATGCTCGTCCCGTGCCTCAGGTGAGACTGGCGTTGCCTGAATATTGGACGTTGCCTTTTGCCAACGGATGGCTGCATCTGAAGGGTCATATAGCTTATGGCAAGATGACGGATGACAACTGGCAGCATGACTTCACGCAGAAGCAAAGCAAATATGCCGACGACGTACTCTACCACAGCAAGGCTGGCTATCTGATGATAGGCAATGCGGATGTGTTCTGTCCATGGTCGCTGGAGCTAGGACTAGAAATGGCGTGCGAGTTTGGCGGTACTTCTTACTCGATGAGAGACGGAGTGATGGTGGCTACCAAGAATGCAACTGGCTTGAAAAGCTTTCTGAAGGCTTTCATACCCGGTGGAAGCGATACTCCCGAGCAGGGCACCGTATATCAGAACGAGGAAGGCAACCAGCTGGGCTCATGGCTGGCCCGCGTAAACTATGATGCCGACGACTGGCGCTTCAGCGTTTATGCCGATAAGTTCTTTGAGGATCACTCGGCTATGTTTCAGCTAGACTACGATGGCTATGGCACGGGCGACAACTGGAACGTGAGGGAGAAGCGCCGATACTTCCTTTATGACTTTAAGGATTGGATGCTGGGAGCTGAGTTCTCTATGAAGTATGACAGGGCCGTAAACACCATTCTGTTTGAGTATATATATTCAAAGTATCAGAGTGGACCTATCTATCACGATCACTCTGCAGGCAGACCCGACAGCCATATCAGCGGCATAGACAACTTCTATAACCACTATATTTATCCCGGATGGCAACATTGGGGGCAGGTGATGGGCAATCCACTCTACCGTTCGCCCATATACAACAACGACGGACAGCTGATGGTTAAAGACAATCGCTTCACAGCTTTCCACCTCGGTATTGACGGCTCGCCTGCTGAGCGCCTCAGCTATCGGCTCCTTGCCTCCTGGCAAGAAGGACTCGGCACCTACGACAATCCCTATACCAAGATANNTATATAACACCGATGGAAGCATCAAGGTAGAGGATAACCGCTTCATGGCCTTTCACTTGGGCATAGATGGAAGGCCGATGGAAAACTTCTATTATCGTGTGTTGGGCACATGGCAAGAGGGCTTGGGCACGTATGCAGCCCCTTACACACAAAAGCATCACAACGTGAGCTTTTTGCTTGAAGGGCAGTATGACTTTTGGGGCACTCAGCACAAGTGGCTGAAAGGCTGTAGTGTAAAGGTGGGGTATGGAATGGACTTTGGCGCTATTCTCAACGGACCCAATTATGGCTTGCAGCTCACGTTGATGAAGAAGGGTATTTTTAATTTATAGACGGAATGAAGAAGAAAATATACATAAAGAAAGCTCTGCCCATGCTGTGCGCTGTTGCTCTGGGTTCTGCTTTGGCATCATGTTCGCTTGAGACCGACGATGCGGGCAACTTGGGCGGCATGTGGCACATGGTGTCGGTAGACACACTGGCAACAGGAGGAGTGAAAGATGTATCGGCTGAGGGCAGATTCTGGTCGGTACAAGGTAAGATACTCGAAGTGAGCACCCGCTCTGCGGCTCTCACCGAATATATTATATTCAGATACGAGCATAACGGCGACTCTCTGAGGCTATATGACTGTAGACTAAACGACCGTGAAAAGAGCGACTCTGTTGTCACCGACGTAGAGAAGTTACGCCCGTACGGCATCAACAACACCCAGGAACGCTTTTATATAGATGCGCTGAATGGTGGTAAGATGACCCTTAAATCGGGTCGCTTGCGACTGAATTTCAAGAAGTTCTAACACCGTTAGAACTTCTTTCCAAATACAATATTAATGAAAGTCTTGAGCAAGATCTTGGCATCCAACCACCAAGAACGATGCTCCAGATAATAGAGGTCTAGCTCAAGCCTGCGCAACATCTTATCCATAGTGTCGGTGTAGCCATTATATAGCGTGGCGTAGGATGTCACTCCGGGGCGTATCTGATAGAGATAAACATATCTGGGGTCGTGCTCCATAATCTTGTCTATGTAGTATTTCCGCTCCGGACGCGGTCCGATAAAAGCCATGTCACCTATGAACACGTTCCACAACTGAGGCAGCTCGTCTAGGTGATGCAATCTCAGAAACTTTCCGATGTGCGTCAGACGGGTGTCTTTGTCGTGCCCATAAAGTTGCGGTCCGTCTTTCTCAGCATCTACTCTCATGCTTCTGAACTTGTATATATAAAAAGGTCGTCCAAATCTTCCTATCCTTTCTTGCTTGAATATGGCAGGTCCGCCGTCTTCTCTCCTTACCAGAATGTAGCAGATAAGAAAAAGAGGAGAGAAGACGATGAGGCATACTGCGGCTATGCACATGTCACCTAATCGCTTTACGTTCCTTTCGAAACCCGTCATACCGTCGGCTATATACTCGGTGTTCCCTTCTACGTAAGGTATGGATTGTACCTTTACAGTCTGTGTGTTCATATAATTCTATAACGTAGTCTGTTATTCTTTATTATATATAGCAAAAAAAACTTTCTCATCTCCAGCCGTCACCCACGTCTCTTTTCAATGTGGGCAGGCTCAGATGATATTTAACAGCCAAGAAGCGAATGAGGATGATGACCACGAAGGTGGAGATGACCGTCATGTTGATGTTAGCGTTAAAGTGATAAAACAGCCAGTAAACGAGTCCGCCGATGACTGCTGCCATAGCGTAAATTTCCTTATGAAAGATGACGGGCACGTTGTTCAGCAGCACGTCGCGCAACACACCGCCCGCGCTACCCGTGATGCATCCCATGATGATGGCTACCCAGAAGGGATGGCCCATGGCCAGGGTCTTCTGTATACCGGCTATTGTGAAGAGTGCCAGACCCAGCGTGTCGAAGGCAAACCAGGCGTTGTCGAGCTTACGAAGCATTTTGCCGAAGATAAGGATAAAGAACAAGGCAAGGGCCGTGCAGGCTACATACATGATGCTGGTCATCCAGAAAGGAGTGACACCCAGCATAACATCGCGGATGGTTCCGCCTCCTATGGCCACTACGAATCCGCACACATAGCCGCCAAACCAGTCGAATTTCTTGGCAGCGGCATGTCTTATTCCTGATATGGCAAAAGCAAAGGTTCCCAGAAACTCCAACAGTTGTTGGATGTTATGAATCAGCATGGGATCTGATGTGGTGAAATGATGCATTCTTTTTATCCTTCACGTTTATGAAACAACATTCTTGGGCTCACCCTGCACATAGCTCTTCAGATTGTCAAAGGCTATTTCCAGTAGTCGGCCTCTAGCCTCGTGCGTGGCCCAACCTATGTGGGGCGTGATGAAGGCGCGGGGTGCTGTCAGCAGAGGATTATCTTGCGAGGGTGGCTCTTCTTCCATCACATCAGCGCAATAAGCTCCCAGTTTTCCACTGCTAAGAGCCTTTGCCACAGCGTGTTCGTCTACCAAAGGTCCGCGACCTGTGTTGATGAGTATGGCTTGAGCCTGCATCATGGCCAGCGACTGGCTGTTGATGAGATGGTGGTTGGCCTCGGTGAGTGGACAGTGCAGCGACAGCACGTCGGCTTGTCTGAGAGCTTCCTCCATGCTAGCCTTTGTGATGCCATCGGGCAGGGCTTGCTGTTCCTTACTAGTCACGGCGATGACGTTCATGCCGAAGGCCTGTGCTATGTGAGCCACATGCGATCCGATGTGTCCGAAGCCCACTATGGCGAATGTCTTTCCATAGAGTTCGGGCAGCGGAGTGTCCCAATAGCAAAAGTCGGGGCAACTGCTCCACTTGCCCTGTCTGGCCTCATGCGTGTAATGCTCCACATGGTTGGTGGCCGTCAGCAAATGGGCAAATACCATTTGGGCCACACTATTGGTGCTGTAAGCCGGTATGTTGGTCACGGTAATGCCTCTCTTGTGGGCAGCTGTGACATCCACCGTGTTGTAGCCTGTAGCCAGTATGCCGATATACTTCAGCTTGGGATGCTCGTCCATCAGCTTTTTGTCAACCTTTATTTTGTTGATGATGATAACCTCGGCGTCGCCGATTCGCTCAGACACTAGGTTAAGTGATGTACGGTCATAATAGGTCACAGAGCCCAGAGACTTGAAAGCCTCCCAGCTCAGGTCGCCCGGATTGGCGGCATAGCCGTCTAAGATAACGATGTTCATGTAGCGAATGCTTCTTCTATGTTAAGCAAATAGGTTGTTTGTTATTTTAATCTTCATAGCGTTTTCCCCAACACTGCAACATCTGCCTGTATAGCTTTTCCTCGGCAGGTGAGTGCTGTATGTGCCAGAAGCGTTCGTTCTTAAGTGCGTCTGGCAGATATTGTTGAGGCGTGAAGTGACCCGGAAAGTCGTGGGGATATTTATAGCCGTCGTGATAGCCCAACTCTGACATGAGCGCGGTAGGTGCGTTGCGCAAGGGCAGAGGGACGGGTTGGTTGCCTGTCTGCCTCACCTTTTGCAGTGCATCGTTGATGGCCAGATAGGAAGAGTTGCTCTTGGGGCTCGATGCCAGATATACCACAGCCTCGGCCAGGGGTATTCTGCCCTCCGGCCAACCTATCTTCATTACCGCGTCGAAAGCGGCATTGGCCAACAAAAGGGCGTTGGGGTTGGCCAGCCCTACATCTTCGGCAGCGCTGATGACCACCCGTCGCGCTATAAACTGTGGGTCTTCGCCACCCTCTATCATTCTGGCCATCCAATAAAGGGCGGCATCAGGGTCAGAACCTCTTATGCTCTTGATGAAGGCAGAGATAATGTCATAGTGCATATCGCCCTGCTTGTCGTAGGCCAGGGCGTTGTGTTGCAAGCGGTTTTCAACCAGTTTGTCGGTTATTTCTACATTCCCGTTGTCGCCCGATGTTTCAGTTACAAGTTCCAGAATATTCAGAAGCTTGCGTGCGTCGCCCCCGCTATAGCGCAACAAGGCACCGTCTTCTTTCACCGTGATGTGCAGTTTGCTCAGTTCTACGTCCTTGGTGATGGCTCTGTGCAGCAACGTTTCGAGATTGTCCTTACTCAGGCTCTTGAGCACAAAGAGCTGGCAGCGGGAGAGTAGGGGGCGAATCACCTCAAACGAAGGATTCTCTGTCGTGGCTCCTATGAGGGTCACCGTGCCTTTTTCTACAGCACCCAACAATGAGTCTTGCTGTGACTTGCTGAACCGGTGAATTTCATCAATGAAAAGAATGGGGGATGCAGAGTTGAAGAATCGTTCGCTCTCGGCACGATGTATCACCTCGCGCACGTCTTTTACACCGCTTGTCACTGCCGACAAGGTATAGAAAGGCGTCTTCAGCGTGTTGGCGATGATTTGGGCCAGCGTGGTCTTGCCCACACCGGGAGGTCCCCACAGTATGAGTGACGACAGACGTCCGGAGTCTATCATCTTGCGCAAAACAGCGCCCTTACCTACGAGATGCTCTTGTCCGATATAATCGTCGAGCGTGCGCGGACGCATTCTTTCAGCTAATGGTTTCATATTTGCAAAAATAAAAAAACTAAGTGACATGCCCAAAAATCTTAGTGAAAAGTTTGTGCATTCACTCTAAAGTACTTACTTTTGCAGCCAACTAAGAAGGCAACTACAGTGCCTTATTAATAGAAGTAGAAGAAACACATTATGAAACAAAAGTCGCAGAGAGCACTAACATTAAAGGCATTAACGAAAAGCAACGTATGGGATTTGCAGGAAAATGACATCTTCCGCATGTGGGCAGCAGCCGAGAAAGATGCTGACCTGAAGGATAACAAGCGCCATTACCTGGATATTATACGCAGTGCCTTCAACTTGGAGCCATTAAAAATAAGCAATTCTGACGTTATCAGCAAATATGAGGCAAGAGGTTATAAGGTGGGGACCATCAATACGGGTGACACCGACAAAACCAAATGGGCCATCAAGAAGAAACCTATTCTGCGCGTCACCGACCTTACTTATGAGAATATTCGCCACATATCGGCCGCAAAACTCATAGAGGTGCTTGAACGCAACTTCGGCGGAGGATGGGAGTCGCTCTCACAAAGCATACAAGACATCATTCAGAGCGGATTTGATATCTCAACTACTACGCTACCTGCCGAGAGATTAAAAAGGCCCGGAGGCATGTATGAACAGAAAATTAACGACGGCTACGAGGTTCTCGAAATACCTAAGGGCTCGTGGGTTGAGGCTATCTTTGCTAAGGAAAAGCCAGAGACAGAAAAGCCACATCTCAAGATAGAGGACGCACCTAAGCCCAACAATGCTGATGAGGATGGCAACGATGATGATGACTTGGTTGACAACGACGACAGCTACAACGATGATGAGGATGAGTTCGACGACGACAAGCTCAC
>DLDC01000085.1 GCA_002480935.1 Prevotella sp. UBA7782
ATAAACGTTAATAACTTCGAGAGATGGTAAAACAAGAATGGAAGGAGAAAGGCTACGTAGACGAGCCCGTAGACAAGTCTATCGACCTGAAGAAAGAGATAAGAAGAATGTGTGACGAGCAGCAGGCTATTATACTGGCGCATTATTACACGGTGGGCGAAATACAGGATATAGCCGACTTTGTGGGCGACTCGCTTGCCCTGGCACGCAAGGCCGCCGAGACAAAAGCCAAGGTAATGGTGATGTGCGGCGTGCACTTCATGGCCGAAACATGCAAGTTGCTCTCGCCCGAAAAAACGGTGCTGTGCCCCGACCTCACCGCGGGCTGCTCGCTGGCCGACTCTTGTAAGGCCGAAGATCTGCGCAAGTATAAGGCCGAGCATCCCGGCTATCAGGTCATATCCTACGTCAACACCACCGCAGCCGTAAAGGCTTTGACCGACTGTGTGGTTACTTCCGGCAACGCCAAGAAGGTTATCGACAGCTTCCCAAAGGATGCCAAGCTCATCTTCGGGCCCGACTATAACCTTGGAAACTACATCAACAGCGTCACAGGGCGCCACATGCTGCTCTGGAACGGTGGCTGCCACGTGCACGAAAAGTTCTCCGTTGACGAGATAGTAAGGCTCAAGAAAGAGCATCCTGAGGCCGTTGTGATGGCTCACTTGGAGTGTAAGGCACCCGTACTGGCCCTTGCCGACGTGAAAGGCTCTACGGCCACCATGCTGAAATATGCGCAGACACACCCCGAAAAAGAGTATATCGTGGCCACAGAGGCTGGCATCCTGCACGAGATGCAGCGCACCTGCCCTGACAAAACCTTCATTCCCGTGCCACCGGAGGTGAGCGAAGGCTCGCTGGGATGCAGCTGCAACGAGTGTGAATATATGAAGAAGAACACCCTGCAGAAGATATACAACACCCTGAAATATGGCTGGCCAAGCATTGAGATAGACCCCGACATAGCACGCGATGCCGTGAAGCCCATCGAGCGGATGCTCAGTCTGAGCTGACAGAGGCACGCTATGAGCGCCCGAAACGCTGATACTTTCATCGCGAAAGCATTGTTTCTGGCTCATAAAACAAATTGAATTGGAAAGTAAAATAAATTATTTTGAGATATAATATAATTTATATTACATCATAAAATAATTTATTTTATACCGCGAAATTCATCCTTTCGCAACCAAAAAGCAAGGGCACCAACCTCACATATAGTGGTTAGTGCCCTTTCATTATGCCTTGGCTGAGTGGCAGTCTCGCCAACTTATGCCTTTACGTACAGCTTATTAAGTTGCTCATATTCCTGAAGATTTCTTTTTTAGACATAGTTTCAGCATCATCCTCCCATGCGATGATGCAGCCACGCATAAGCCTTTCGCTCCATGGGATAGGTTACCATGCTCATCAAAGTGCAGATAACGAAGACCATAGATGAGTATACCGCCAGCTTGAGCAGGGGATGGTTTAATTGCCCTATCCAGTCTTTTGTTATCAAAAACAGCAGGAAGTGGCTGAAACTTTGATATAGATAGATGGTATATCCCCGCTCGTTCCACATCCTTAACAGCCTGTTTTGAGGTATGTGTATGTTGCTTACGATGAGCGAAATCCATCCCAGAGCCGTCACGCCAAAGGATAAGAACCACAAGTCTGTGGAAAATTTGTGATCTTGCATGGGTATGCTTGCACCACTCATAAAGCCGTAGCACGTGATGAAAGTGGGCAGAACCATACAGATAATTGTCTTTCTTGCGTTGAGCTTATGATAATATAGATAGCCCAAAAGGAAGAAAATGTTGTAGCAGGCAATCTCTTTCACCTTATTAGGTAGGTTTGTGAAACTGATAATGGCAAAGAGCACAATGTTGACAAGCAGCTGATGCTTTATTGAAAAGTGCCTGTCCAGCTGGCTTTCTAGTGGGAATAGGCACATCACGATGAGATAAACGGAGATGAACCAAGTGTAACCGTAATAAGGAAGTGCATCATTCCCTTCTGTGAATAGAATTTTTACTACCTCCCAAAGGCTCAATGTATAGGTGTGATGAGGGAAGTATAAGTGCATAATGACGTATAAAACGGCCAAGAATGGCATAAAAAAATAGAATGGAAACATTACCCGCCATACCCGGTTGATGATCATCTTGGGCAACGATTTGGGTTTGGCGTAGGTCTGAGCCGCCCCTGCTATGAAAAATATAAGAGGCATCTCAAACAGCATATATGATCTATAGGGTTCACCAAAACCATCAAACCAGTAAGTTATATGTATGAAGCATACAATATAAATCATGGTGAGTGCCCGGTAATTGTCTAGTTGTGTGTCGCGTTGCATGGCTTTTTGTTATTCTGTGAGGGTTGTATTCTTATTGTAGTTTTGGCGTTTGCAAAGTATTGCGTGCCCGTTCTCAATCTTCAGCACCAGTCGGTAGCCGTCGGCATAGGCAAGTTGGGCCAGGCTGTCTATGGTGTTTTGCTTTACGTCGTGGCAGCTGATGACGGTGTCTTTCCATGTTTCCGGCCACTCATAATGGTTGACAAAGCGCACCGCATTGCCCCAGCAGAAGGCCTCGGCATCGCGCAGACAGAAGGTGTTATACTTTCTGTAGTCGCTCTCTATGCAGATGCTGTAGATGCTGTCGGGCGTTTCTGCCCGTAACATAGGCTGGTTTTTGATGACCGTCATGGCCTCTGTGCCCAGATGCTCCATATATTTTCCGCTCTTATACTTCTCTATGCAGTGGTGCGCGTCAATACCTGCCAGTGCTAAGAAGAATGGTATGAGCAACCAATCCACGGCCTTCTGCTTTCCTGTTTCCTGTAACAGCAGTGCCAGAAGCAGCGTGGTGAAGGGCTGGGCATTATAGGCGTGCATCACAGCATACATGGTGATGATGTGCGGCAAGAGGGCTATGAGCAGGCAAACCACCGTTATCAGGGTGCGACGGGTGGGCAACATGCTTCGCCCTTTATAGGTGATGAGCACGAGAAAAGGCAGGGTGAGCAGCATGAAAAGACCGGCCAGCCAGTGCTTATTTTCGTGTATCAAACTGATGTTGTCTGTAGGAATGATGGCTGTTGTGATTATCTTGCCGAAGGTCTTGATGATGTTATTGGCGAAATAAGACCCATATTCGTTGTTAATGGCTCCCGTATGAGGCAACATGTAGCGCACTATCATATAGGCACATGCACATGCCAGTCCTGCTGCCAACATGCTCAGGGTGCGTTTTCGGCCGTCATTAGTCCATGCATAAGCCATGAGTGGTGTGATGACAAACCATGTTATGCCGCTCTCTTTGAATAATGTAGCTATGAGAGTGAGTATGAGCCAGCGCATTATTCTACCTTTCCTGCGCTGTGAGATGTATTCATTCAGCCCCCACAAGCCGAAGAACAAGGCCCCGGCTTGATTGATGCTGTCGGTGTCTAGCAGCGTAGCGAGCATGGAAGGAGCCAGCAAGAAGAACATCACCCCTACCCTTGCGGCTGACCGTTGTATATGGAAGCGCAGCATAAGGGCATAGATGGTGATGGCAGACAGCACATGGAAGAGCCACACCAGCACATGGTTGAGTGCCGGAAACCACGTTCTGTGATACTCCAGAAACCATCCTATAAGGGCATCCATGGGTCTCCACCATGACGTGTAGGGCAAGAGTGTTTCGCCCACGTTGCGCTCGTAGGGGGCCGTGAGATAGGTTAGGTCGTCGAAGATGGGCTGCATGAGCAAGGCAGAAGCCAGTTCTATGGCTGCCACAAGGAAGAAAAGGCCATAAAACCATGTATTTTTTTGAATGTTGTTCATTATACTGAATGTATTAAAAGCAATTTTTCAAAAGAAAAAAAGCATTATTTCGCAGCGTCAGGTCAATATTATTTGAAGGAAGAACAGTCGTTCAGATGCCCTCTTTCTCTCTTATCAGATAGACGGGACGGTGCTTGGTCTCGTTGAAGATGCGTCCAAGATACTCGCCGATGATGCCGATAGACACCAGCTGTATGCCACCCAAGAAGAGTATAACGATGATGAGTGTGGGAAAACCATGCACCGGTTCGCCCACCAGGAGGGTTTTCAGAAGCACGTAAATCATATAGATGAAGGCCACAGCCGACACGATGAGCCCCATGACAGTGGATAAACGCAAGGGCGCGGTGGTGTAAGAGGTGATGCCCTCTATGGCTAAATTGAGCAGCTTATGATAGTTGAACGATGACTTTCCGGCCACTCTGTCGCCCTGCCTGAAGCTTATTTCTTTCTTCCGGAAGCCTATCCAGCAATACAATCCCTTGGTGTAGCGCTCGCTCTCACGCAGTTGTCGCAGCGCGTCAATACACTTTCGGTCGAGCAAACGAAAGTCGCCCACGTTGGGAAGTATGTCTATCTTTGCCAGCTTTTGCAGCAACCGATAGTATGCCATGGATAGTTTTCTTCTCAGCCAGCTCTCTTTTCCGCGGTCTGTGCGGCGGGCATATACGTCGTCGTAGCCCTTTTCCCACTCAGAGAGCATCTGGGGTATCACCTCAACAGGGTGCTGCAAGTCGGCATCCATAACGATGGCGCAGTCGCCCGAGGCGTAGTCAAGCCCCGCAAGCATGGCGGCTTCCTTGCCAAAGTTGCGCGACAGCGACACGTAAGCCACTCGCTCGTCTTTCTTTCTGAGGGCTTTCATAACGTCTAATGTATGGTCTTGGCTTCCATCGTCTATCAACAGAATTTGCCAGTCATACTTGTTGTTGGCTTTCATCATGCCGGTTAGGGCGTTATATAGTGCGTTGAGGTTTTCTTCCTCGTTATGGCAAGGTACTAAGACGGTTATCTTCTTCATCATTTCATTACCTCCACGTGTCCTTTATTTGCTATCCATACGCAGTCAAAGCCTTTCTGACGCATTCTGAGGGCTAATATACGCGCTTTGGCCAAGGCCGTGGGCGATGGTGCCAGCGTGGTGTCTTTGATGCTCTCAGGCCACGTATATCCTGTTATCTGCCACACAGAGTGCCCCCATCCGTAGGCTTCGTCGTAGGGAACACAGAATGATGAGTACTTGGGATAGGTGTCGCGTATGATGATACAATATACTTTTCTTACTGGTTTACCCGTCTTTCGCACCGTCTCGGCAGCCATCTCCATTCCCGGAAGGGATGTCTGCCAGGCCATATACCAGTGATGTGCGTCTACAAAGAGTGCGCTGATAAGGTATAAGATGAAGGTAATGTTGAGCCATCGGGTGCTTTTGCTGAACTGATTGGCCATCCATCCCACCAGTAAGGCGGCTATGCCGAGCGACGAATAGGCGTTCATCACGCTCATGGCAATGAGCAGATTGGGCGACGCAACGATAAAGAGGCAGGCCAGAAGGGCATAGGTGGTTCGTGACTTCCATACTTGCCGGTGTGAGAGAAAAAGGGTCAGGATGAACGGAACCGACACTGCGAAGGTGGCAAATGCCACCAGAAGGTTTCTGCTGGGCTTGTGCAGCAGGGCTATATAGTCGGTTGCCAGCCACGTATAGCCTATCCATTTGGCCGTGCCTGATACCTTTGAGGCCAGGCTTCTGAACTCTTGCTCATGCTCATGTGCACCTGTATCTACGTAAGGAAACGACAGTCTGACGGCTCCGTAGGCCGCTGCCAGTGCCAGGCCGTAGGCAAAATGCTTTGCCAGGGTGCGCTTGTCTATGCGTCCGAAGCCCCACGCCACGACGGGAGGTGCCACAGCCCAGGCTATGCCATTGTCTTTTGCAAAGGTGGAAAGCAGCACAAAGGCCGCGCAAAGCACCCATCTCAGCCTGCCCTGCTTGCAGAGATAGGCCCATAAGGCCATCATTCCCCACAGATGACAATAGCTTTGGTTGAGCCCGTCTACGCTCAGCGTGGTGCCTAACATGCAGGGTGAAAAGAAGAAAAAGGCTGTTGCGATGCTTCGGGATGTGCGGTTGAAGCCTAATTGGCGGCTGATGAGCCACACCAAAAAGGTACTGCCCAGGTGTGCAAGCCATATCATGACATGGTTGAGAGCAGGAAATAGCTTATAGTTAAGGCCGTTGATATAGCCGAAGAGTGCGTCGCCCGGCCGCCAAGTAGGGCCGAACGGCAAGAAATATTGCATGAAGTGGGGGTCATGATTGGGCGAGGAGAGTGTGGTCCAATCATCAAAGGTGGGCATGATGAGCAGCATGGCCCACAACAGAAAGGGTGCTGCTATCAGAATGAGTACGAGGTATGGATGGACAGAACGGCGAAGACGCATGGCTGATATGCCTTTTAATTAACCACGGCAATCTTGCACACAGTGCCCGACTGTCCGTCGCTTGTAGCCGTTTCTACCATATATACGCCACTGGCAACCCGCTTTCCGTTCAGGTCATTGCCGTCCCATACAAAGCTGCCACCATTGCTTCGGCCTTGTGCAACGAGACTTCCGTTCACCGTTACTATCTTTACGTCGGCGTCATAGCTCAGTCCGGTGATGGTGATGGGGCCGGTGTAGCCGGGCTTTACGGGGTTGGGATAGGCATAAGTAACGTCTTTGTCCATCTTCTCTACGGGCTCTGAGGCATCACTCATATAGGAGCAGAGACCTTTGTCAGTGCCTATAAACAGCTCGCCGGTGCCGGGATTGAGAGCCAAAGAACTGATGGTGTTAGACAATAGTTTGCTGTTTGAGACGGTGAAGTGCTGCAGCTGGGTCATGTTGTCGGCACTGATGAGGTATAATCCGTTGTCGCTGGTGCCGAACCATTTGCGTCCGCCGCCGTCAATGACCATGCATTTGATGTCAATACCGTCCATTAGATAGTCGGCAAGGTTGGTTCCGTCGTTGCGGGGAACCTTTACTTGGGTGAAGACATCGCCGTTGTTGCTTATCTCATCGGCCGTAAGTTCGAGCGGACCAACGTCTGTTCCTATCCATATATTATGGTCCTTATCCTCTGCGGCGCACCTTACGTAGGTGACAGACACGGTGGTTCCGTCTTCGTTTACGAAGTTCTTATACACCTTAATGGCATCGGTAGAAGGCTGATAGCACACCAGCGCGGGTGTGCGAAACATGTTGTTGACAAACCACATCAGATTTCTGCTGTCGAAGAAGGTGCTTGTCATGTCTTCCATGCTACGGTCTTCCTCGGCCATGAGCTCGCTCTTGTGCAGCGAAGTCCACTGTTTGTCGCTCGAAAGCTTGAACATAGAGGTGCTGGGGCTGATGCTGTTGAATACCCATAGATTGCCTGACGGGTCAAATTTAGTGTCAGTTACTATAACATAATTAGGGTCGTCTCCCCCTACAGTGGATGCTTGCATGAGCGGAGAGTTATGCTTATTGTAGACTGTAGTGAACTTGAGGTTGTTGAATTCGTACAGTCCTGACTGTGTACCTACGTACATATGGTTCTCATCCTTAGGGTCTATGTCGAACGAATAGATAGAAGAGAACCTGTAACCAGTCTTTTTATTGATGTCGGCATAGGGCTCGCTGAAGGTCCAGTTGGTGCCGTCGAACACCTGAATGGTGCCTGGCAGCTCTGCCCTGACGGTACCCGAAGCCGTGTAAAGCTTGCCGTTAAGAAAGCGCATGAAGCCGAAATAGTTTACTTGAGGGCCGCCCGGAGAGAGCGATTTGGCCTCTGCCAGCAGGTCAGCATCTATTGTCCTGCTCTGAGGAGTATAGTCCCCCACCCTGCTCCAGTTGTTCTTGTCCAGCAAATTTGTGCTCAGCTCGGCGCTGTATAGGCCGTTTGTACTGCTGGCCGCATAGATTTTGTTGCCGCTAATGTAGCTGTAGTCTACTCTGAAGCCTAGGTTATAGGTGTCAGAAATCTCTTGTCGGCTCACGTTAAGCTTGATAATGCCGAACCCAGTGGCCAGATATGCGTACTCATTCTGCATATACAGGCTGTAGATAGTCTTGTCTCCGGTTATCGACTTGCTGTAGTATTCGGGCAGATTGGTTATGTTTCCCTTGCTGTCCATGAGGTCGATGTTGCCGTTAGAGTAGATAATGACCAGCCGTTTGGCCTGGTTGTTCCATCCTATATGGCTGATGCCGCAGTCTGAAAGGCCGTTTACGCGGTCGTAAGTGGTGATGCTTTTGTCGGTGCGATTGTATGTATAAAGATTATCAGAGGCTAGTATGAACAGCTCGTTACCATACTGTTCTATCTCAGTAATGTCGTAGTAGGCCATGTAATTCTTCCATGTGCCCGTCTGTGCGAATGCTTTTGGCGTGCCAAGGGCGAGCCATGCGACAAGCAGCGATGTGATAATCTTCTTCATGCAGTTAGTGTTTTGACTTTAAATACTGGGCAAGTTTCCTCACGGCACGGCCTCTGTGCGAGATGCTATTCTTGGCTTCGTCGCCCATTTCGGCGAAGCTGAGCTTGCTGTCTTGCGGTACAAAGAGCGGATCATAGCCAAAGCCGCAGTTTCCTTTCTTCTCCGTTGCGATGTGCCCACGAACCTCTCCCTCAAAGAAAAGGGGCTCCTTGCCTTTCTGTAATAACGCTATGATGGTGCAAAATCTTGCGTTGCGGTTGCTTTTTCCTTGCATTTTGCGCAGCAACTTGGCCATGTTGGCCTCGCTGTCGTGGTCTGTTCCCTCGGCATAACGCGCGGAGTGAACTCCCGGTTCGCCGCCTAATGCCTCTACTTCCAGGCCGGTATCGTCGGCGAAACAGTCTAGTCCATATTTGTCGAACACATATTTAGCCTTGGCAAAGGCATTTTCTTTCAGCGTGAGACCATTCTCCGGGATGTCGTCATGGCACCCTATTTCGGCCAAAGACACCACGTCGAAGCCCTCGCCAAGTATCTCTCTGATTTCTTGTAGCTTGTGTTTATTGTTGGTCGCAAATACTATTTTCATTGTCAGCTTATTGTTTTTACGGTCTGTGTGTGGCCTTCCGGCCTCTGTGAGAGGCAGCGGTCAGCCGGCAGTTTCTTCTTTCTTCTTATTTTTTATGCGTACCTTTATCGAGTCGAAACCCTCGCCATACACGCCAATAACGGCACTCTGCGACACAAAGGCGTTGGGATCTATCATCTTGATGAGCCTCTGCATGGTCACGCTCTCGCTCTTGCGGGCCAGTATGCACAGCACTTTTACGTCTTGTCCGGTATACCATCCGTGGCCGTCGAGTATGGTTACGCCATGCTCCATCTGCGTTCCTATGGCGTTGGCTATCTCTTGATACTTCTTAGAAAACACCATAAACTGCACCGATTGCCGCCTGCTGTTCATAACATAATCTAGCATAAAGTTCTCAATCACCATGGTACAGAGGCCGAAAACCACCTTGTAGCTGCGCGCCATCCAGTCTCCAAACTCCGGAATAAACAAGCAACTGCCTATTATACACAGGTCAACGAAGATGAGAACCTGCCCCAGTGAGAGGTTATAATACTTGTTTACGCAGGCTGCTATGATGTCTGTTCCGCCCGTAGAGCCGTTGTTCAGAAACACTATAGCCAGCGAAGTGCCTGTGAAACAGCATCCTATGACGAGCGACATGAATGCTTGGTTAGGCCCGAGAATCTGATAGAACTTGTGCGTTGCGGGGTTTGTCATGAGCAGCTGAGCATACTTCAGCATGAAGTAAAGGGCAAAGATGGCGTATATAGTCTTGAGCATGAACTTCAAGCCCAGTATCTTCAGCGCCACGATAAGCAGCATGACATTGATGACAAGATATGTATTTTCAATGCGGATGCCTGATGCATAGTAAACAACAGCCGACAAACCGGTCACTCCTCCCGTCACTATCTCGTAGGGAAGAAGGAACACACACCATCCAAAAGTGTACAACATCAGGCCAAGGGTTATGAAGATATAATCCTTGACCTCATTAGATACTGCCTTGTTTATGCTCATTTCAGTGTTATTTTAGCACGATGTTAACGATACGTTTGGGCACTACGATAACCTTTACCACCGACTTTCCGTCCATGTAATGCTTAGACCTGTCGTCGGCAAGGGTTGCTTTCTCTATGTCATCACGGCTGGCGTCGGCGGCAAAAGTCTTCTGGAAGCGAGCCTTTCCGTTGAAGCTCACGGTCATGTTCACCTCGTTTTCCACGAGATAAGCCTCGTTCCACTCCGGCCATTGTGCGTCGCACACGCTGCCTTTCATGCCTAGTCGCTCCCACAACTCCTCTGCTATGTGAGGCGCAAAGGGCGCGATGACCACCACAAGCTTGCTCAACAGCTCGTGATTGTGGCATTTTTGCTGTGCCAACTCGTTCACACAGATCATGAAAGCCGATATACTGGTGTTATAGGAGAAGCTTTCGATGTCTTGAGTAACCTTTTTGATGAGCTTGTGCACGCTCTTGAGCGACTCCTTAGAGGCCGGCTCGTCCTTAATGACAGGCTCGTCGGCAGGCTCAGACTGCTGTCCGCGGTGGTTCTCGAAGAACAGATTCCAGAACTTCTTGAGAAATCTGAAGCAGCCATCTATGCCGTTTGTGTCCCAAGGCTTGCTGGCTTCAACCGGTCCGAGGAACATTTCGTAGAGCCTAAGTGTGTCTGCGCCGTAGTCACGAATGATGTCATCGGGGTTCACAACGTTGAACATGCTCTTCGACATCTTCTCTATTGCCCAGCCGCACACATACTTTCCGTCTTCCAGAATAAACTCGGCATCCTTATACTCTGGTCTCCAGGCCTTGAAAGCTTCCGTGTCCAGAACATCGTTTTTCACCAGGTTCACCCACACATGTATGGGTGTAACATCCTTATACTGCCCTTTCAGTCCGAGACTAACGAACACCGGATGGCCCTCTTTGCTCAGTTCGTTGACACGATAAACAAAGTTTGAGCGGCCCTGAATCATGCCTTGGTTCACCAATTTGTGGAAAGGCTCCTCCTTGCAAGACACTCCATAGTCGTGCAAGAACTTGTTCCAGAAGCGCGAATAGATAAGGTGTCCAGTGGCATGTTCGGTACCTCCCACGTAGAGATCAACGTTCTGCCAATACTCATCGGCCTCTTTCGAAACCAGTTCCTTATCGTTGTGCGGGTCCATATAGCGCAGATAGTAAGCGCTAGAGCCTGCAAATCCCGGCATGGTATACAGCTCCAGCGGGAACACCGTGACGTTATCGATGCGGTCTTTGGATGTTACGGCGTTGGCAACCGTGTCCCATGCCCACATCTTAGCGCGCCCCAAAGGTGGCTCTCCCGTCTCTGTAGGCTCATATTTGTCTATCTCCGGCAGCTCAAGAGGCAGTGCTTCTTCCGGCAACATATAGGGCATGCCGTCCTTATAATATACGGGGAAGGGCTCGCCCCAGTATCTTTGGCGTGAGAAGATGGCATCGCGCAGGCGGTAGTTCACCTTTACTCGGCCCAGATGATGGCTTGTTACAAACTCCTTAGTGGCCTCAATGGCCTCTTTGACGGTCTTTCCGTTGAGTGAGAAGCCGTCTAATGCCTTCACGCCTTGCTTAGGACTGTTCATCACGATGCCCTCTTTGGCGTCGAAACTCTCCTCGCTCACGTCGGCACCCTCTATCAATGGGATGACAGGCAGGTTGAAGTGACGTGCGAAGGCATAGTCTCTGCTGTCGTGAGCAGGCACGGCCATGATGGCTCCCGTGCCGTATCCGGCCAGCACATACTCGCTTATCCAGATGGGAATGTTATCACCTGTGAAGGGATTTACGGCATAAGAGCCGGAGAACACTCCCGTAACCTTCTTGTCGGAAATGCGCTCTCGCTCGGTGCGCTTCTTCACATAAGCCAGATATTCATCTACTGCTGCCTTCTGTTCCGGCGTAGTGAGCTCGCTCACCAGCTCGCTTTCAGGAGCCAGCACCATGAATGTCACGCCAAAGATGGTGTCGGCGCGAGTGGTGAAGATGGTAAATTCGCGGTCTGTTCCGGCCACCTTGAACTGCATCTCCGTGCCTTCTGAGCGGCCAATCCAGTTGCGTTGCGTCTCCTTGAGCGACTCTGTCCAGTCTATAGTGTCCAGTCCGTCGAGCAAGCGCTGTGCATAAGCCGACGTGCGGAGGCACCATTGGCGCATCTTCTTCTGCACTACGGGATAGCCACCGCGCACGCTCATGCCGTCTACCACCTCGTCGTTGGCCAGCACGGTGCCCAGTCCGGCGCACCAGTTCACCATGGTTTCGCCCAGATAAGCAATGCGATAGTTCATGAGCGTTTGCTGTTTTTGCTTCTCGCTCATGGCGTTCCACTCGTCAGCAGTAAACTTCAGTTCCTCGCTTTGTGCCACGTCGAGGTCTTCAGTGCCTTGCTTCTCGAAGTGCTCTATGAGCTTTTCGATGGGCATAGCGCTCTGACACTTGTTGCAATAGAACGACTTGAACATCTTTTCGAATGCCCATTGCGTCCAGTGATAATACTTCGGGTCGCACGTGCGCACCTCTCTGTCCCAGTCGAACGAGAAGCCTATCTTGTCAAGCTGCTCCCTATAGTGGTTTATATTGTTCTCTGTTGTGATGGCGGGATGCTGTCCTGTCTGTATGGCATATTGCTCGGCAGGCAGTCCGTAAGCGTCGTAGCCCATGGGGTTGAGCACGTTATAGCCTCTCAAGCGCTTGTAGCGGGCGTATATGTCGCTTGCTATGTAGCCCAGGGGATGGCCCACATGCAGCCCGGCTCCCGATGGATAAGGAAACATATTGAGCACGTAAAACTTCTTCTTATCCTTATTTTCAGTTACGCGATAAGTATTTTGTTCCACCCATCTCTGCTGCCATTTCTTCTCTATTGCCTTGAAGTTATATTCCATTATGCCGTTATAATTTATAGTTAATTTGCTGATTGTTGGCCTACTTCTTACAGTATGCGCGATGCAAAGTTACATTAATCGCGCCGAAATTGCAAATTTTAATTTCTAAATCATCCAAAAACGGCGCGCCCATGTCTTCTTGCCGCAAAGGCAGGGTGGCCGGACGTGATGCTCAGGCGGGCAAGACGCGCCCCTTATAACAAGAAAGTGCCCTACCCTCACGGGCTTGGCACTTTCTCAATTAAAACATTACTTATGAATAAAAATTACCTCATCAGAGCTTTCACGTGCTCATGCACGCCGGCTCCTTCTATCTTCATGATAATCATTCCCTTCACGTTGGGCAGATAGATGGCTGTTCCGGTGCCGTTGAAGTGGTGCTTGCCTATGAGCTTGCCGTCGGCTGTATAGGCGCTCAGCGTGTATTGTTCGGCTGCCTTGGCACCCTCCAGGCTCAGCACAACCATGCCGTTGAAGGCCTGCACCAGCCTCACCCGCTTGCTGGAAGTTTGTGTGCCGGCTATCCGGCCTATGCCCGTTGCGAGGCCGCCGAAGCTCACCTTCTTGCGCGAGAGGCCCTGCTCAAAGGCTCCCAGGTCAGGTGCCGAGCCGGCATATTCTATGGCCGGCACGCTCACGCCCGTGGCCTGATAGCGGTTGTTGGCCGCTACGGGGGTGCCCTTGTCCACCAGCAGCGCGTTGTTATCAGTGGGATGGCCCCACGTGATGGCATCCCATTGCAGGTCGCCGTTCTCATCTCGCTCGGCTATCAGGGTGTTGGCATCGTCCTCACTCTTCACGTTGGATGGGTCAACGCTCAGGTCGCACGTTGTCATGGTGCCCTGCGTCACCTCTACCCTACCGTATTTCTTGCTGCCGTCGCCATGCTTTGACGGGTCGTTGGGATGCCTGTCGGTCTTCAGATTGTCGTTGATGGCAATGCAGTTGGTCAGTTCCACCACACTGCCACTGGCTATACTCTCGTATATTCTGTAGCTGTAGCATTTGCTTCCGAAGGCCTTTGTGGCATAGCCCGTGCAGTTGTTCATGATGATGTCGCCCGAGTTATGGTTCTGATCGAAGCCCTTTGCTCCGTTGTTGGCGGCTATGCAGCGGTTCAAAACCACGTTCATTCTGCCCTGATCCGAGCCCATCTTAAAGCCGTTCATGTTGCCTTTTGTAGCCGCTCCGTTTATATATCCGTTTTCAAAAGCAAGGCAATTCTCAAACACAATGGTCTTGTTGTCGGTGAAACCACCCGTCTTTTTGAAGAACACATCATAGCCGTCGTCGCTGTTGTTATAGGCTCTGCACCCATAAAAATAGTTGCCGTCGCCCACGCTTATCTTAGGTGCGAATCCATCGGCATCGCCGTCTGCCTCGTCTTTGTTCTCGTAGGCATCGCAGTTAAGAATGTAGTTGAAGGCACCTAAGTTCTTGATTTGCAGTCCGGTGTCGCCGTTTCGATAGAACCGGCAGTTCTCTATGATGTTGTCATGAGCATCTTGTGTGCGATCTATGATGGCCGACGCCGATGCTCCCATAGGCTTGTTGCGCTCTATGAGCATACCGTTGTCGCTGGCGTTGGTGATGTCTATGCGATAGAAATGCCAGTAAGAGCTGGTGAGCCTGATGCCTTGTTGCGGGTTGTTGCTGTGTGCATGATAAGGCATCGAGCTGAAGTCTAGGATGGCGCGGCCGTCCGGACAGATGATAGAATTATAGTTGTCTGACGTTCCGTTGCGCTCGTCAATGTTCACGCGGGCATTATAGTTATACGTGCCGGCCTTCATATAGATGGTTGTACCTGGCGTAGTGGCCTTGTCTACAGCCTTTTGCAGCGATGCCAGAGGCTTGCTCTCAGAGCCGTCGTTGGCGTCGTTGCCGTCTGGAGCCACCCATATCACGGGCCCGTTGCCTATGTTAGGCGTTTGCAGAGCCTGCTGCCCCGTCATGTAAGTAAAGGAGTGTGCCTGGTCGTTGGGGTTGTTGGGGTTGTCGGGTGTGGTGCTTCCGCCCTCATCATCATCGTCTCCCCCACCCTGCGAGCCGCTTCCCTGGCCTGTGGTGTCGGTCACTGAGATGGTATAAACATAGAGTGCGCCGCTGAGCGTGAGCGTTACGTTGCCGTCATCGGCCACTTTCACCTCGCCGGTGTAGTGTGTGTCTTTGCTCGAAGCGCTGGGAAAAGTGCCCACAACGTTGGTTGCGGTGAAGGTGCGTGCCTCTCCTTTCTTCGAGGTGGTATATTCCACCTTCAGCACCTCGTTCTTCTTACAGTCGGGCACGGTGATAACCGATGTGCCAGCCAGCCACATACAGCACCCGCTCTTATAGCCCAGACGCAGGTTTCCGCTGCTCGATGCGGTCACGGTGAAGCGCAGTCCGTTTACGGCAGCCAGCGGTTGGCCTCCTGCCAGGGCCGGTTCGTCGTTCAGCGCGTTGAGGTATTGATAGCGGTCGTTTTTGCTATCATAGTTCCAATTGGATGCGTCGGCCTTCATCGCATCTCTGTCTGCCTGTGAAATGACGCCAAAATTCCAACTTCGATTCTCTGCTCCAGCTGTCAGGTTCAGCGCGAGCAACGCCATCAGGATGATAATTTTTCTCATAGGTTTAGGTTTTTACAATGTTTAGTTAGTTTGCTTCTCGGTGGCAAATTTAATAAATAAGTAGAATAATTTTGTCAATATATATGAGTTTTTTCTTTTTTCTATAAATTAAAATTACCTGATTTCTGACGTTTTATACAACGTCTTGATAATCAATGTGATAGGGTAGGGGATGTGAAAGTGCCCTTTTAGCGTTTTAAAAGTGCCGTTTTTACACGTCAAAAGTGCCTGTTTCGCAACTTAAAAGCGGCCTTTTTACAACTTAAAACCATTGTTATGCTGTTTCGAAAGGCTAAATGGGGCCGTGCAAGCCGCATATTGTTAGGTTTCTTTACCAAGTATCCGACTTCCTTCAAGTCATGTTTCGTCAGTGTGGGGTGGGGCAGTGGTTGCTGTGGGTCCTACAGCCGGGCCGTGCGATAAGGGGCAGACTGAAAAAGCGAAATAATAATTTTGCAAATTGGTTTTTTTGTCTTAACTTTGCAAATCACCGAGTAAAGAAAAAGGAAAAAGCACTCATGACGAGCAATGATAAGGGCCTCACGCCCATGATGAAGCAGTTTTTTGCTATGAAATCCAAGCATCCTGACGCGCTGTTGCTGTTCAGATGCGGCGACTTCTACGAGACTTACTGTGATGACGCCATTGAGGCATCAAAGATATTAGGCATCACTCTCACCCGAAGAAACAACGGAGCGAGCTCCGGAGCAGAGATGGCGGGCTTTCCGCATCATGCTCTTGACACTTATTTGCCCAAGCTCATCAGGGCCGGAAAGCGTGTTGCCATCTGCGATCAACTGGAAGATCCCAAGAAAAAACGCGAGCTCATCAAGGGCAAGAAGGGCCTTTCGGCCTTCGACAAGATGGTGAAGCGAGGCATAACAGAGCTTGTTACGCCCGGCGTAGCCATGAACGACAACGTGCTGAACTATAAGGAGAACAACTTTCTGGCGGCCGTTCACTTCGGAAAAGGGGCGTGCGGCGTGTCGTTTCTCGATATTTCGACGGGCGAATTTCTTACGGGCGAGGGCACATACGATTATGTTGAGAAGCTCTTGGGCAACTTTCAGCCCAAGGAGGTGTTGTACAACCGGGCGCGTAAGGCCGACTTTGAGCGTTACTTCGGCACCCGTCTGTGCACCTTTGAGCTGGACGACTGGGTGTTTACTGAGCAAACGGCGCGCCAAAAGCTGCTCAGGCACTTCGGCACACGCAACCTCAAGGGCTTCGGAGTAGACCATCTGCACAACGGAATAGTGGCCAGCGGAGCCATCATGCAGTATCTTGAGCTCACCCAGCACACACACATCTCGCACATAACAGCCCTCACACGCATTGAGGAAGACAAGTATGTGCGGCTCGATCAGTTCACCATTCGCAGCCTGGAGCTGCTCGCTCCTATGCAGCAAGACGGCTCGTCGCTGCTGCAAGTGGTGGATAACACCGTGACACCCATGGGCGGACGTATGCTCAGACGGTGGCTCGTGTTTCCGCTGCGCGACGTTAAGCCCATCAACGAGCGCCTCGACGTGGTGGAATATTTCTTTAAGGACACCGAGTTCAGGGGCATTCTCGACGATGCCTTTCATCGTATGGGCGACCTGGAGCGCATCATATCCAAGGTGGCCGTGGGCCGTGTGAGCCCAAGAGAGATTGTTCAGCTCAAGAACGCGCTCCTTGCGCTGGGGCCGGTAAAGGCTGCTTGCGAGCAGGCCAGCGAGCCTTCGCTCAATAGGATAGGGGAGCAGCTCAGCCTGTGTGCCTCGCTGAGAGACCGTATTGCGCAAGAGGTGGTGCCCGATCCACCCTTGCTGGTCAACAAGGGGGGCGTGATAGCACGCGGATATAATGAGGAGCTTGACCAACTGCGTGACATTCGCGACGGAGGAAAGGAATATTTGCTGCAAATACAGCAGCGTGAGGTGGAGCAAACGGGCATCTCAAGCCTGAAGATTGGCTTCAACAACGTCTTTGGATATTATCTTGAGGTGCGCAACACCTTTAAGGATAAGGTGCCGGAAACGTGGATACGCAAGCAGACACTGGCTCAGGCAGAGCGTTACATCACGCCGGAGCTGAAGGAATATGAGGAAAAAATACTGGGCGCAGACGAGAAGATACTGGCCATGGAGGGCTCGCTCTTTGCCGAACTGGTGCAGTATATGCAGGAGTTTATACCGCAGGTGCAGATAAACGCCAACCTCATCGCGCGCCTAGACTGCCTCTTGGGCTTTGCCAAGGTGGCTGAGCAGAACAACTATGTGCGCCCCGTGGTAGACGAGTCGGATGTGCTCGACATTCACGGAGGCCGCCATCCCGTCATTGAGAAGCAGCTGCCCTTGGGCGAGAAGTATGTGCCCAACGATGTGTATCTCGACACGCAGAAGCAGCAAATCATGATGATTACGGGCCCCAACATGGCCGGTAAGTCGGCTTTGCTCAGACAAACGGCGCTCATCGTGCTGCTTGCGCAGGCCGGATGCTTTGTTCCGGCAGAGCAGGCACGCGTGGGATTGGTTGACAAAATATTCACCCGCGTGGGTGCGTCAGATAATATCGCCCTCGGAGACTCTACCTTTATGGTGGAGATGAC
>DLDC01000118.1:0-6753 GCA_002480935.1 Prevotella sp. UBA7782
TTTTGAAATCTTCGTTGTTATAGCCTTTCCAACTCTCATAATAAGTACCGTGCATCAGTTCCATCTTGGTCGTGCCATCGTCGTTCTTCTGTATCTCGCCATTGTGATAGGCCGGCACCCACTCATAACAATCTGTTGATGGAGCGTTTGTAGTTACTTCCAGCGTGACATTATTAGCTTCTTTCTTTGCGGCTTCTGAATTATAAACCATGTTGTCGGGCAGGAAGAACTTATAATGGAAGTTTGAGGCGGAATCTATAGGGTCTGAGGTATAGGGGTCTTTTATTTCACCACTGATATTAAAGCGGTTGAATGCCGTCATGGTGTACCCCTCCGCCAACTCTACTGTGCTCGGGTCTGGCGTAAGCTTGATGGTAGGCACTCGCTTATGCACACGCAGGAGCAACTGGTTAGAAGCAACGGGGTAAGTGTTGTCCTTAGAATAAGGTGCATCGCCATTGGCGTTATAGAATTGTCCGTTGACCGTCAAAGCAGTGAATTTAGGATCTGCAACAGGCTTTTCATATAAATCGGTATTGTTCAGGTTGACGTTTACCGTGATGATATAGTCGTCGGGGCGGCCAAACTGAACAGAGCCATGCAGCTTATTTGAGCCGTTCAGTATAGTATAGATTCGTAATGGATCGGTGTTGGCATCCGTTAGTGCTCCATAGTAGATAGCTGTTTCGTTGATTTTGTCATGAGGATCCTGACTGAAATTCTTAAAAACATCTTGAGCAGTATTCTCCCAATCCGCATTGGACACCAAATTAGTGATATCATTGCCATTTTCATCCTTTACAATGACATCGGGTGTGTTGATATTGTAGTGCTCTTGGTTATTGCGATATTTGTAAGTATCCAGTTCGTGCTTTGCAAAAGAGATGTAGGTTTTTATCTTCCCATCGTGTACGGAGCAGTTCAATTTTACAGTGGTTGTGATGGTGTTACTGCCTAACATCGCCTTGTAATCGTCTTTAGGCGTAGCGGTGATGGTCAGGGTGCCGTCGCCGACCTTGCTGGCCGTGATGTTGTTGTTGCTGACGGTGAAGCCATCAGTAACGTCATACTTGTATTCGTAATAGGACGTTACGTCATAGGTAGAATTGTCAAGCTTATAATAGAACTTGGCGGTGGGCACAGGAATGGAGGTGTACTTATCCCCCCCGTATTTATAAATCCGCAATGCAGATTCTGAGTTTAGAAGCGTAGAGCCGTTGTAGTATTCGGCGGTTACTTTGGGCGACTCCACCGTTACGGTGTAGGTTGCCTTCACGCTATTGTACTTGTCTGCATACCGGTCTTGTGGTGTGAGCACGTCTACGACGGTGAATTTACCGGCTTTATTGCCGATGGACTCCAACCCGTAGAGCCTGCTCACCTTCGAGCCGGTGGTGTTGTCTACATACTTGACGCGGTTGTCCTCGGTAATCTCAGTGCTGGCTTCCTGGATGCTCCAAGACTCAACAAACTTTCCGCGAATAGACGTCTTTGTAGTTGGGTCTGTCACAGACAGCGTAGGTTTTGTTACATTCAGCTGGCCTACGGTAACCTCGAGTGACGATTGGTTAAACGTCCACTCAGGGGTCACCTTCGTGTTTTGGGCCTGCGCTTGCAGGCACCCCAACAGGATAAGCAGCAAGCACACCCAACTACAGGGCGCATGCGCAATTCTAAATTTTCGTTTCATTTACTTTTTTCCTCTAGTTCATTACTATATTGTTATTGTTATATTCATTCTGCGGTATTGCTTACCTATTGATGCTTGTTATCTCTAGTCTTATATACGAGTTGCCATTTATCTGTCTTTTTAACAGAATAAGTGTCAAAACGTACCGCAAAAGTAACAAAAATCATCGGATTGTTGTAATGTAAAGATAGCAAATCATGCTTTTGTTAAGTATATTTAACACAATCAAGTCTGTCAATATCTATTATACCTTATTATATTAAGAAAGAAGTATCATAATTTTTTGTCGAAGGGATGTAAAAATATCAGCGGCTTTTTGTCATTAATATTCCGCTTTGTTCTTACTGTCCAGAAAGCTGAAAAAGGGGGCCAACGCAACTCGTAATGTACAAGTGGCTTAATCCGTTACAATTCCGTCTCGGGCTGAACATAGGGGGCATTCGTCAGGATGATGGTTTGTCAAGAAACAACGCGTCATGCCTTCGCTGTGGCAGATGGTCTTGCTCTACCTTTAAAAAAGTATAAACTCCAATAAGTATGTTGGCATTTTAAGCTATAATTGCTTATCTTTGCGCTAATCTATTAAAACAATACCAATGAACAGACAACAAGCATTAAGCATATCGTGCAGTCTATGCGGTATGCTAACGGCAGTGCCCGCTGTGGCGCAAAAGGTGCGGAGCACCGGCAAGGAACGTCCTAACATCGTGTTTATACTGGCCGACGATCTCGGTATAGGCGACATACAGCCTTACGGGCAGCGCATCATTCGCACGCCTAACCTTGAGCGTATGGCACGTGAGGGGCTCACTTTCACCCAGGCTTATGCCGGTACGGCGGTGTCGGCACCGTCGAGAGCATCGTTGCTCACCGGATTTCACACCGGACACACCTTCATACGCGGTAATTTGAGGCACGACCCCGAAGGGCAGGTGGCTATGCCCGAGGGAACGTATACCCTGGCGCAGATGCTGCACGATGCCGGTTATGCCACAGGATGCTTCGGCAAATGGGGGCTGGGCTATCCAGGTTCAACCTCCGACCCAACGCGTGTGGGCTTCGACAACTTCTTTGGCTACAACTGTCAGACGCTGGCTCACGACTACTATCCCGACCATCTGTGGGATAATCTTAAACGTTTAGACCTGCCCATGAATGCCAACCAGCAGGAGAACGTGTATTCTGCCGACACCATACATGCCCGTGCCCTGCAGTTCATCAGGCAACATGCGCATGAGCCCTTCTTTGCCTTCCTTTCTTACACCCTGCCACATGCCGAACTCAGGCTGCCTGAAGACAGCGTGTTCAGCTATTATGCCAGCATCATACCCGACTCGTGCGAGAAACCGTTTGCTGAGGCTAATCCCAATCGCCGCGGTGCTTATGGCTCGCAGCGTAGACCCTTGGCAGCCTTTGCCGCCATGGTGACGCGGTTAGACCGGTATGTGGGCGACGTGATGAGGGTGCTCAAGGAAGAGGGCATAGCCGACAATACCCTCGTGATTTTTACCTCCGACAACGGGCCGCACCGTGAGGGCGGAGCCAATCCCGACTATTTTGACAGCTACGCACAATATCGTGGCGTGAAGCGTGACCTCTACGAGGGGGGCATCCGGATGCCTATGCTGGCCGTATGGCCACACCATATAAGTGCCGGAACAACCTCCGACCGCCTTGTGGCCTTTTGGGACATGATGCCCACCTTTGCCTCTCTGGCAGGCGCCAAGTGCAATAAGCACACCGACGGTGTGTCGTTCAGCTCATTGCTTGACGGTGGCAAGCCATCTAAAGCTCACGACCACCTGTATTGGGAGTTTCATGAGCAGGGCGGAAAGCAGGCCGTGAGATGGGGAAAATGGAAGCTGGTGAAGTTGCAGGTGAGCCATCCGGAGCGCACCGTGACCGAACTTTACGACCTGACGACCGACATTCACGAAGACCATAATGTGGCCGCAGAGCATCCTGATGTGGTGAAGCACATGGAGAAAATCATCGGCAAGGAGCATCGCGACTCAGAATTGTTCGACTTCAGAAAGGGAAAGTGACGTGCAGGCAAGTACGTAGACTTCGTGTCTTAAAGCATATAGATAATCAGTTGATAACCAATGCCTTGACAAGAATGCCTCTTTTGCGAGGCAAAACGGCCGTTCTTGCGATGCAAGNNNNGGGACATTCTGGCAAGCTGTTAGTTGTGTTCGGGGGGGCTGAAAAAGAAATTAGGATTGCCTCGCCAGGCAATCCTATTTTCCTGTAAACTTAATAAAGACATCCGTCTAATAAAAAGTCCACTCTCAAAAAAAGAGAGTTGCGGCAGGGTAATAGTCGCTATTTGCTGCCGACGAATATTAAAAACCATCTATAAATACATTTCTTTTTGTCTAAAAATCATGAAAACTTGAATAAAGAATTACGTCTTCATCTTGTTGCTTGTCACGGCTGCAAGTATGAAAGGTACTCTTGTTGTTCTCGTTTATGTTAGTTCCGGCATTCCGTATCGCGCTCTGTGATGAAGGATATGCTAGATTTTTGATACCAAAGTTGTTGTTTTTGTGCTGCAAAGATACGATAATATATTTTATTTCCCATAATTTTGCCGAATATTTTTTCGTTTTTTAGATTATTATCACTTTTTGTTCAACGTTGTAACCTTTACCTCTGCCGTTATAGGTTCACGTTTTCGCCTTCCGGAAGCTGCGACTTGTGCGCCGAAGCGTGGTTCTTAAAGCCGGCTAAGGGCTTGTTTGCCAAGCTGAAAGCCGGTCTTTTATGTAGTGACAGGCAAGCTCACGCTCTGCTCAGACTATGAAAGGATGGGGTGGGGCAGTAGCTGTCGATGTGACAAAATAGTACATCCGGGCGACAAAAATCACAAGTGAGACGGGCTTTGATATACTTTTTTAAACATAGTCAGGGGCTCATTATGGATTATTGTGTGTAATTTTGCAGGCGTAATCAATAGATAATGAGACGATACATCCTTTTTTTCTTTTTGTTATGGGCTGCGCTTGCCGATGCTCAACCTTACCGGTGGGTGGGCACATGGGCGTGCGCGCCGCAGCCGGTAGACCGTCGGTTCATGCCTTTTAACAACCAAATGACCGACCGCTCGGTGCGCCAGGTGGTGAAAGTGAGCATAGGCGGCGACATCATACGCCTGCAACTCTCTAATGAGGTGAGTCGCGAACCGGTTGAGATAGCCTCGGTCTACATAGCCGAAGCAGGTGCCTCATATCAGATTTTTGAGCATACTGCCACCTATCTGAAGTTCGGTGGCAAGCGAAAAGTGACCATTCCATCGGGCAGAAACGTATTCTCCGACCCTATACGCTATCATCTCAAGCCCTTGCAGCGACTCTCCATAACCATCAACTATGTTCGTGCGCCCAAGGAACCCACGGTGCACATGGGCTCGCGCACCACAACCTACATTCTGAAAGGCGCGACACGGCCGTCGGCCGACTTCTCTAAGGCCTTTCGTGAGGACCACTGGTTCAACATCATTGCCATAGACGTGGCTGATGCCAAAGCCTCGGCGGTGGCCATACTGGGCAATTCCATCACCGACGGAAAGAACTCTACCACCAACGCACAGAACCGTTGGCCCGACCGTATGGCCGAGTCGCTCTATCTGATGCAGCACTCACGCAGCCACCGACTGGGCAAGGTGGGCGTGCTCAACCTGGGTATAGGCAACAACCGCGTGCTCTCTGTGGGGCTGGGCTCACCCGGCAAAGAGCGCTTTGAGCGCGACGTGCTCATGCAGCGCGGTGTGCAGCGCGTCATCATCTTCGAGGGCATCAACGACATAGGCACTTCTCGCGACGGCCTTCTCACGGCCCGACGGCTCATAGAGGCTTATAAGGTCATGGCAGCCAAGGCGCATGCGCTGCACATGAGGGTGTACGGAGCCACCATAACGCCGATGAAAGGGTCTGGTTATTACTCTATCGAGCATGAGCTGATACGCGAGGCGGTGAACCACTGGATAAGAACGACCAAGGATTTTGATGCCGTGATAGACTTTGATGAGCTGATGCGCGACCCCATAGACCCACATGCCATGCGCCGCAACTGGCAGAGCGACTGGCTGCATCCCAATGCCGAGGGCTACTATCAGATGGGCATCTATGCGGCAAGGGTGCTCGACCAGCGATGAACGGCAGGCTCGGGCATTGTTGATGAATGCGAAAAGCCCTGATGATTTAATAGCTTTTATCATTTCGTTTTTGGCTTTTCGCCCTAAAAGCATTACATTTGCACACGGAAAATTTTAACGTTAAATACATAAATTTTATGGCAAAGAAAGCTTTACTAATGATTCTCGATGGTTGGGGAATCGGCAAGCACGGCGCAGGTGACGTTATCTACAACACTCCTACGCCTTATCTGGATTATCTGTACGCCACTCAGGCTCACTCACAGCTGCAGGCCAGCGGTGAGGATGTGGGTCTGCCAGACGGTCAGATGGGCAACTCTGAGGTGGGACACATGAATATCGGTGCCGGAAGAGTTGTTTTTCAAGACTTGGTGAAGATAAACAAGGCTTGCCAGTCAGGCGATATACTGAAGAATAAAGAGATTGTGAGTGCCTACTCTTACGCACAGAAGACGGGCAAGAAGCTGCACCTCATGGGTCTGACCAGTACGGGCGGCGTGCACGCGTCACTGGCTCATCTGTACAAGCTGGTGGAGATAGGCAAGGAATATGGTTTGAAGAACGTGTTTGTGCATTGCTTCATGGACGGTCGTGACACTGACCCCAAGAGCGGCGCAGGCTTCATCAAGGACCTCACAGAGGAGTGCCAGAAGAACGGTGCGGCCGTTGCCAGCATCGTGGGACGCTTCTATGCCATGGACCGCGACAAGCGTTGGAACCGTGTGAAAGAGGCTTACGACCTGCTCGTAAAGGGCGAAGGCAAGCAAGCTACCGACATGGTGAAGGCCGTAGAGGAAAGCTATGAAGAGGGAGTGACCGATGAGTTCATCAAGCCTATCAACAATCAGACGGTAGACGGCACCATACAAGAGGGCGATGTGGTTATCTTCATCAACTTCCGCAACGA
>DLDC01000118.1:6763-10881 GCA_002480935.1 Prevotella sp. UBA7782
GTGCTCACCCAGCAAGACATGCCTGACGAGGGTATGCACACCATTAAGGACCTGCAGTTCTATTGCATGACACCTTACGACGCATCGTTCAAGGGCGTGCATGTGCTCTTCCCCAAAGAGAACGTTAAGGACACTCTGGGCGAATATCTCTCTCGCAAGGGCCTCAAGCAGCTGCACACTGCCGAGACAGAGAAGTATGCTCACGTTACATTCTTCTTCAACGGTGGACGTGAAAAGCCGTTCGAGGGCGAAGACAGAATTCTGGTTCCCTCACCCAAGGTGGCTACTTACGACCTTAAACCAGAGATGAGCGCCTATGAGGTAAAGGACAAACTGGTGGGCGCCATCAACACACAGCAGTATGACTTCATCGTGGTGAACTTCGCCAACGGCGACATGGTGGGCCACACGGGCGTTTATCACGCTATAGCTAAGGCTGTATGGGCCGTAGACCAGTGCGTGCACGATGTGATAGAGGCTGTGAAGCGCAATGGCTATGAGGCTATCATCATTGCCGACCATGGCAATGCCGACAACGCCATCAACCCCGATGGCACGCCTAACACGGCTCACTCGCTCAACCCCGTGCCCTTCATCTATGTGACAGACAACAACTCTGCTACGGTGAAGAACGGCCGTCTGGCCGACGTCGCTCCCTCTATCCTGCACATCATGGGGCTGGAGCAGCCTGAGGATATGACGGGCGAGAACCTTATCAATGACAATATCGTAGAAGAATAACCTATGGACGTGAAGATTGAGGCGAGCTGGAAGAAGCACATCGGCAACGAATTCGACAAGCAGTATTTCATAGACTTGACACAATTCGTGCGCCAGGAGTATCTTCACCACCAGTGCTTTCCACCCGGAAAGCTGGTGTTCAACGCCTTCAATCTTTGTCCTTTCGACAAGGTGAAGGTGGTAATCATCGGTCAAGACCCTTATCACGAGATGGGTCAAGCCATGGGCTTGAGCTTCTCTGTGCCGCAGGGTGTGGTGATGCCACCTTCACTTATCAATATATTTAAAGAGATAGAAATGGACCTGGGCACGCCGATGCCCGCCAACGGCGACCTTACGCGTTGGGCCAAGCAGGGCGTCTTGCTGCTTAACGCCACGCTTACGGTGCGTGCGCATCAGGCAGGCAGCCACCAGCGCAAGGGTTGGGAAGAGTTTACCGATGCGGCCATCAGAGCCTTATCGGCAGAGCGCAGCCACCTGGTGTTTATTCTTTGGGGCGGCTATGCACGCTCTAAGAAGGCACTTATCGACGCTTCCAAGCACCTCGTACTTGAGTCGGTGCATCCCTCTCCGCTGTCGGCCAACCGCGGAGGATGGTTTGGCAATCATCACTTCTCACGCTGTAACGACTATCTCAAGGCTCATGGCATAGAGCCTATACAATGGTAATGCCACCTCTTTCTTATTGATTATCATGGCAGAAAAAACGTTGCACATCATGCAGGTAGGCAATGTGCTCTTATCACCCGACATCTTCACCGTGAAGTTTTGCTGCGACTTGCAGAAGTGCAAGGGCGCTTGTTGTGTGGAAGGTGACGCGGGCGCTCCTGTAACTCTCGATGAAATCGGCCAAATAGAAGGTTCTTTGGATATTGTATGGCATGATTTGGCAGCCTCGGCACAGTCGGTTATCGACCGTCAGGGCGTGGCTTATACCGATCGCGACGGCGAACTGGTGACCAGCATTGTGCAGGGCAAGGACTGCGTCTTTACGTGCTATGACAAAGGCTGCTGCCTCTGCGCGCTCGAGAAAGCCTGCCGTGAGGGGCGCTCTGCCTTTGTGAAACCCATCTCGTGTGCCCTATATCCGCTTCGCGAAAAGACATTTCCTGACGGCACCGTGGGCTTGAATTATCATCGTTGGAGTATTTGTAAGGATGCTCTGTCAAAGGGTAGGGAGCTCGATTTGCCCCTTTACAAGTTTCTGAAGGAACCGCTTGTCAGGCGCTTTGGCAGTGAATGGTATGACGAGCTTCTCGCCCTGGCCACACAGCTGAGGGCTCAGGGCTATATAGAATAGAAGTCTTTTTGAAGGCCAGACATTATGATCTGCGGAACTGTGAGGGCGGCATGCCCACGTGTTCCTTGAAGTATTTGCCTAAAAAAGACTGATTAGGGAAGTTAAGCTCATGCGATATTTCCTTGATACTCATGTTAGAGCTCTTCAGCAAGACGCGTATCTCCATCACCACATACTTGTCTATCCAGTCGTTGGGAGTGCGGTTGCTGATGTGCTTAACGGTCTCTGAGAGGTATTTGGGCGTGATGCACAGCTGCTTGGCATACCATCCCACACGCCGTTTTTGCCTGAAATTCTTTTCCACAAGCTTGATGAAGGCCATGAAAATGCTCTCGGCACGGTTGGGCCGCTTCTCTTCGAGGGTCTGTATGCGGTAAATAACGTTGCTGGTGTCGTAGATAAGCGCCTTGAGCAGTGTTATAACCACCTCGCGGCGGAAGTGGTGTGAGGTGTCGCTCACCTTCTGCCGGATGGCCGAAAAATAGCTCAGCATGTCGTGCATCTCGTTCTTGTTGAGTTTGAAGACGGGGTGCATGCGCGAGAAAAGAAACAAGGCCGACAGCTCATGTATCTCGTTGATGATGTCATTATAAAAGTCGTACGACATCATCAGTGCCACACCCCGGCAATCGGGGCTTAGCATATAGTTGCTGAGCACCTGGCCCTCACTCACAATCATCACGTCGCCCGCCTCTACTTCCTGCTCCTTGGTGTCTACACAGTAGCGTGCGTGTCCCTCCGTACACAGTGCCATGAAGAGGCATTGCATTCGCAGAGCGTTCTCACTTATTGAGTTTACGTTTATCTCATCAAGTATCAGCAAGTCGTCATCAATATAATGACTGTCGGCCAACAGGCTTTTAGCCTGTGCCACGTTGGTTTCTTGTGGGAGGGTATAGTTATGCATTGTTTGTCATTAATGGTTGCAAAGATACGAAAAAAAAAGGATTTGTGGCTNNTTTCAGAACATCTTTTCGTGTTTTTCCTTATCGTTTAACGCTTTATGTGTGTAAAAAATCAGGGACAGGTTCGCTGTCGCTGGCCTGCCCCTGAGGGTTTTTAAAGTATTCTTTTAAGGTTATGCATCAATGTTAGCGTAGGTGGCGTTGTTCTCTATGAACTCGCGCCGTGGCTCTACGTCGTCACCCATCAGCATGGAGAATATCTCGTCGGCATCGGCCGCGTTCTCTATGCTCACCTGTTTCAGCAGGCGTGTCTTGGGGTCCATGGTGGTCTCCCACAGCTGTTCGGGGTTCATCTCACCCAAACCTTTGTAGCGCTGCACATGTATGTTGCTGGCGTTTTTGTTGCCTGCGGCATACTTGTCTATAAATGCCTGACGCTGAACTTCGTTGTAGCAATACTCCGAAACGTTCTTGCAGGTGCACTTATAGAGTGGTGGGGTGGCGATATACAGATGGCCTTCTTCTATCACCTTGGGCATGTAGCGGTAGAACAGTGTCATGATGAGCGTGTCGATGTGTGAGCCATCGACATCGGCATCGGTCATAATGATAATCTTGTCGTAGCGAAGCTTGTCGGTGTTGGCCTCCATTTCGCCTTCACCCTCAACGCCGAAGCGCACGCCGATAGACTGAATGATGTTCATTACCGACTCGGCCTCGAACACGCGGTGGCGCTGCACCTTCTCTACATTCAGAATCTTACCACGTAAGGGCAGTATGGCCTGATGGAAACGGTCACGGCCCTGCTTGGCTGAACCGCCGGCCGAGTCACCCTCGACCAGGAATATCTCTGTTTCTTTCGGGTCTTTGATAGAGCAGTCGGCCAGCTTGCCGGGCAGTCCGCCGCCGCTCATCACGCTCTTGCGCTGCACGCTCTCACGTGCCTTGCGGGCTGCTATGCGTGCCGTGGCGGCGAGTATCACCTTGTTGCAAATCATCTTTGCCTCGCCGGGATGCTCCTCCAGATAGTTGGTAAGAGCCTCGCCCACGGCCTGCTGCACGGCACCTGTCACCTCGCTGTTGCCCAGCTTGGTCTTGGTTTGTCCCTCAAACTGTGGCTCAGCCACCTTGATGGAGATGACAGCGGTGAGACCCTCGCGGAAGTCCTCGCC
>DLDC01000118.1:10905-13388 GCA_002480935.1 Prevotella sp. UBA7782
TTCTCTATCTGCTTGGAGATCTGCGGGTCGTTGTCGGCATAGTTCTTCAGTGTGCGCGTAAGCGCTATTCTGAATCCGGTTACATGCGTACCACCTTCTATGGTGTTGATGTTGTTCACATAAGAGTGAAGGTTCTCGTTGTAGTCGGTGTTATACATGATGGCCACCTCGATGGGCACGCCCTGCTTTTCTGTCTTCAGGTATATCACATCGTCGAAGAGGTGGGTGCGGTGCCTGTCTATGTATCTCACAAACTCCTTCAGACCGTCTTTGGCATGAAAAACCTCCTGTTTGGTCTTGCCCTCTTCGTCGGGCCTGAGGTCAGTGAGCGTTATTTTGATGCCTGCATTCAGATAAGCCAGCTCCCTCATTCGTCTCGACACGATGTCCCACTTGAAGGTTGTTGTGGTGAATATGGTTGGGTCTGGCCAGAACTGCTGGCGCGTTCCGCGCTTGTCTGTTGTGCCTACAACCTTTACGGGATATAGAGGCTTGCCCTTTTCATATTCTTGCTGGTATATCTTACCGTCGCGAAACACCTGCGACTTCATGTGTGTAGACAGCGCGTTTACGCAGCTCACGCCCACGCCATGCAGTCCGCCGCTCACCTTATATGAGCCTTTGTCGAACTTACCTCCGGCGTGCAGCACGGTCATCACCACTTCCAGCGCACTCTTGTGCAGCTTCTTGTGCTCGTCTACCGGTATTCCACGTCCGTCATCCTCCACGGTCACCGAGCCGTCTTCGTTCAGTGTCACCTCGATATTGTGGCAATAGCCGGCCATGGCCTCGTCTATGGAGTTGTCTACCGTCTCATTGATGAGGTGGTGCAGGCCTTTCTCGCTGATGTCGCCAATATACATGGCTGGGCGTTTGCGCACGGCCTCAAGCCCTTCCAGCACTTGTATGTTGCTGGCCGAGTAGTTATTCTCAATGTTTTGATTGTCTGCCATTGTTTGTTTTCAGTAATATAGTATGCAAAGATACTAAAAATAAGGCAAATACAGAATTATTTTGGCATAAAAAAAGCGAAAAAATCGCTGCTCGGTAAGATGCTTTTAAACGCACAAAGGCTGTGTCCCAAAAGGGATACAGCCTGCATTTCCTAGTTAGGACTGACAGTCCTTAAGCCAGTGAAGCGATGTGGCGTGTAAGGCTAGACTTCAGGTTGGCTGCCTTGTTCTTGTGAATGATGTTCACCTTAGCCAACTTGTCAAGCATCTTCTGAACGCTTGGATAGAGCTCTATGGCTGCGTCCTTGTCTGTTGTGGCACGCAACTTGCGCACTGCGTTGCGCATTGTTTTTGCGTAATATTTGTTGTGCAGAGCCTTCTGCTTGTCCTGGCGGATTCTCTTTAATGATGATTTGTGATTTGCCATCTTAACCTTTTTCTTTTTTTCTGTCCTTATTTTGTAGTCCCTAGCAGAATCGAACTGCTCTTTAGAGAATGAAAATCTCTCGTCCTAACCGATAGACGAAGGGACCCCTTTCGCAATTTTGCGGGTGCAAAGTTATTACAATTCTTGCAACCTACCAAATTTTCTTGAATAAATTTTCGTAAAACGCTGTAAATTTGTACTTTTGTCGCTATGTTGGTACGTACAAGAGCCATTGTTTTGCGCACAATTAAGTATGGTGAGGCTTCGTTTGTGGCCGATCTGCTGACCGAGGAATACGGTCGCATGTCTTTTTTGCTGCATATTCCCAAGACGGGAAAGGGCAAGGTGAAGAAGCNNCTCTGTCGGTGCTCGAGCTGGTGATAGACTATCGCGAGCGCAAGAACTTACAGCACATCAGAGACGTGAGAATGGCCGTGCAGATGCCTGGCATTGCCCTTCACCCGGTGAAGCGGGCTTTGGCGCTCTTCTTGCAGGAGTTTCTTTATTATGTGACGCGGTCCGAACAGCGCAACGCTCCGCTCTTTCTCTATATCGTGGAGAGCCTCTCGTGGCTCGACATGGCGCCCNNGCTATGCCAACTTTCATCTTGTATTCATGCTCAGGCTGTCGCGCTTTGTGGGCTTCTATCCCAATCTGGATGACTTCGTGCCCGGTTGTCTGTTTGATTTGCGTGAAGCACGCTTCGTCAGAACGGTGCCCCTTCACCCGGACTTCTTGCGCAGTGATGAGGCGGCTCGGTTGCACGACTTGTTCAGGATGAACTACGAGACCATGCACCTCTTCAGGATGAGCCGGCAAGACCGCAACCGCGTCACCGAGCTGGCACTGAGATATTACAGGCTTCATGTGCCCGACATGCCGGAGCTGAAGTGCCTCGACGTGCTGAAAACACTCTTCGATTGAGGTATCCAAAGTGCTTTGGCCGGGCGGTGTATGGCTCGATCATGCATCGGCATGGCAGCATCGCTTTCTTAAAAGGCCCTTTTTACAAGGTCATAATGCCTATTTTGCGTTGTAAGGAAGGCCTTTTTGCCATGCTGAATAACCCATTTCAAAAAGAAATGCTGTAAATCCTATTCCAC
>DLDC01000118.1:13431-13614 GCA_002480935.1 Prevotella sp. UBA7782
CATTCCACCCAATGAGTTAACATTTTGATACATAGCGACTTGTAAATCTGAGCATGTCAGAAAACATCTCACCCATATTCCACCCTCATCTCACCCATGTTTTCCGTAAGTCCCTATTGTTATCGGGTTTTATATACAATCACGCAGTTTTATGTACATTTAGACAGTCATTGGTGTGTGGGC
>DLDC01000118.1:13685-13856 GCA_002480935.1 Prevotella sp. UBA7782
ACGTTGCTGTGTGGGCACCGAGACGGCGCCCCTCCTACGTTCAACATCATATTTATATCCTAACGTAGGGACGTACCTTGGTGCGTCCGCAAGCGGAGAGCTATCAATGAGGGTCACAGTCCGCATGAGAAATTCATTAATATGATGAGTGCACGTTGCTGTGTGGGCACC
>DLDC01000118.1:13902-14118 GCA_002480935.1 Prevotella sp. UBA7782
GCCCAACAATATAATTACATCCCTTGCGGACGCTCGAACGAGCGTCCCTACTTGGATGAGGTTGGGATTTTCAACAAATTATTGATAATCATTCGCTTGTACGATGGTTGCGGACGCTCCAAGGAGCGTTCCGACGGGTTGAGTGTGGTTAGGGTGTTCGACGATTGTGCGGTGGATGGGCATTGACAAACGGGCACCCTACCCAGCCGCACCGCA
>DLDC01000115.1 GCA_002480935.1 Prevotella sp. UBA7782
GGCATCAAGAAGAGTTTCATCGGCAGCGGCGTGCGCTACGACCTGCTGCTCTACAAGAGTAAGGACGAGCACGCCAACGAGGCCGCACGACAATACACCAAAGAGCTCATCACCAAACATGTGAGCGGCCGACTGAAGGTTGCCCCCGAACACACCTCAGACCGCGTGCTGAAGCTGATGCGCAAACCGTCGTTCGGACAGTTCAGAGAGTTTAAGAGGATCTTCGACCGCATCAATGAGGAGGCCCATCTGCGCCAGCAAATCATTCCTTACTTCATCAGCTCGCATCCCGGATGCCATGAGGAGGATATGGCCGAGCTGGCCGTTATCACCAAGGGGCTTGACTTCAGGCTGGAGCAGGTACAGGATTTCACGCCTACGCCCATGACGGTGAGCACCGAAACGTGGTATACAGGCTACGACCCTTATACACTGGAGCCGGTATTCTCAGCCAAGACGCAACGCGAAAAGCTGGCACAGCGCATGTTCTTCTTCTGGTATAAGCCGGAAGAAAGAAACGCCATAGAGCGCGAACTGCGCAGAATAGGCAGGGCCGATTTGATAGATAAATTATACGACAAGGGCTATCGGGGCGCACGTCATCCGCACGTAAAGTATGACGCACGCACGTGCCGTGGGCAGCACCTTCGACCATCAGCAGAATGACAAAAAGCACCATGGAGATAACAGAAAAGTATCTGGAAGGAAAGCACAGCCCAGAGACGTGCGAGGACGGCATCGTCATAACTAACCGTTACGTGGCCGTTATAGACGGCAGCACGAGCAAGACCCGCCACCGCATCAACCCGGTGATGAGCAACGGCCGCTATGCCATGCAACTGCTTTCTGCCATGGTGCAAGAGCTGCGGGGCAATGAGAACATGCAAGAGTTCTGCCTCGCAGCCTCGCAAGCCATTCGCAACGCCTATGCCAAGGCTGCGGCTGACATAGACTATTTGAGCAATCACCCTGCCGAAAGGCTCACCGCAAGCATGGTGGTCTACAGCGCCGCACGCCATGAGGTGTGGCTTGTGGGCGACTGTCAGTGCCTGGCCGATGGCAAGCTATACGACAATCCTAAACCCTATGAGGCCAAACTGGCTGCTGAGAGAGCTGCCCTGGCACACAAATTGGGCTTAACGCCGCAGATGCCCGATGCGGCCCGAGAGGCCATTCTGCCGCAGATGCTCCTTGCCATGCAGGGACAAAACAAAGATTACGCGGTGATAGACGGCTTTGAGACGCCTGTTGATAAGGTGAAGGTTGTCGGCGTTCGACCCGGCAGCGAGGTGGTACTGGCTTCTGACGGCTATCCCTTCTTAGAGCCTACATGGGCTGACAGCGAGCGCAGACTGGCCTACCTGCTTGAGCACGACCCCATGTGCGTAACCCTCTACAAGGCTACTAAGGGCTTGAAGCCGGGCAATCGTTCGTTTGACGACAGAGCTTACGTGCGCTTTCGCGCATAGCCTCATCACGTAGAAAGGTCACCCTGCCGCCTCCACTCATGCCAAAAGGCACCCACCTACCTCATCAATGAAAAGCACAAAGTTTGTTTCAAATTGGTTCAAATAACACTCTACGTCAATTTGAACCAGTTTGGATCAGTTTCTTTCAGATGATTGTTCATATTTTTGCAACGAATAATCAATACAATAAAAAACAAAGAACACATGGAAGAAACTACACCTAAGAAGAAAGAAAATCCTTTTGTAAGGTTTCTGGTATCATTAGTATGGCTTGTAATATCCATAGCCGTAGACGTGATAGCCGTAGTGAGTACACAGTATGTCATTGGTATCGTGGCTTAGCTCATATTCTTTATCATCACGTTCAGCATTCCATACCTTCGCCGTAAGATTACATCTCATTTGTGAAGAAGGAAGCCAAGGGCGACCCCACAGCCATTGCAGAGCTGGCCGGCTATATGCAGAAGGCACAGGAGTATCAGTCGAAGCTGGAAGATGCCAAGGGCGAGATGTCGGCAACACAATGGGCTGAGTACAATAAAATCAATGCCAAATTGCATAGCCGTAGTCTTCATATTCATCGTAATACTCATCTATCAGCTTTTTCTGAAGTCGTTGCGTACAGTTATTATCATAGACCGAGCAATCAGGATATTGTCCGGCCTGCTCTTTCGCACCGGCAAATAGCTTGCGTATGATAGCAGCAGCCTGCCTGTCTTGCGCGGCCCTTTGTGGCCGTCTGCAAGGGATGCTCTTTGGACGTGCTGGCAATACACTAATAAAACGGGTGGTTTTGCCTTGCCAAATGGTCTGTTTTGCGAGCCCAAACAACCTATTTGGCTCGATTGAAACACCTGTTTTAGATGTACATCGTTTAGACGGTAAGACCGCATACGAAGAAATCGGTAAAAACAAATCCCACCCATTCCACCCAATTGGGTAACATCTTAATGCTTAACGACAAACGTTAAAAAACTACAGCTGATGACCACCTCACCCACATTCCACCCACATCTCACCCTAATTTTCGTCTATGCGCATACATACGAAGTTTATATAAAAGTGCAGAATAATTACAATACGCTCTTCACTCTTATGCGATTGCTGCTTAAAAAAGGTGGAGCGAAACTGCCAAAAATCGCAAAAAGTCACAATATCGCATTTGGCAATCGTTTGCACACGTACATACCCTTTTATTAACGGTCTATTTTATATTCTAATTATGCAATTTTTGTTATCTTTGCAAGCGAACTAGATGAGAGGCTACGAGTTGGCATAAAAACCTATATTCGTTGGAAAAAGACCTAAGTCATGTACGGAGCAATCTTTATTTGTCAATAATAAACATATAAAATTATATTTATGGATCATAACTTATTACATCTATCTGCACGCATCCGTGCGTTCTGCATCGCACTGGCATTGCTCTTATTGCCTGGCGCCATGCAAGCTGAAGAGGTGTATCTGCTCACAGCAGAGAACATCAATGGCACGACGGGCGACTACAACGTACCACCTAGCAATCACCAGTTCACCAACACATCAGGAACGGTTTACACCTACACCATCAAAGAGATGCCTACGGATGGCACTTTCTCTTTCCGCATAGGCGTAAAGGGCTGGGAGAATAACATTCAGCCGTATACCGACGGCGACCCGCTGAACATTGGCGACAGCTATACCATCTCACCAAACTGTTACGGCAAGGACAAGGCATGGAAGGTGAGCTATACCGACGGCGAGTATCAGAACCTCACTATCACGGTGGATCTCAACTCATCCAATCGCTATGTAAAGATAACGGGCACGAAGAACGGTTCAACTGGGGGGGTACTGGCTCCACAACAGTTAACCAGCCTGGCATCTACCTCTATGGCACCGATTTCGGAGCAACCAGTTCAAAAGACCAGCTGCACTACAAGTTTGTCCGTAAGAACGACTCTGAATATCACTTCGCCCTCTATGCGGGATATATGCAGTTCAGCGTTCCGCAATATGGTGGCGATGGCAATACCAACATCACACCTTCATGGAACGGCAAATCATTTACCATCGCATATATTGATGCCGATGGAAAATTCTCTACTTTCTGTCCATCAGTCAATTACACACTGACAGGTTCAGACACCAATGCTGCCAATGCCAAGGACTTCGGCAGCAATACCCAGTGGACCATACAGAACAACGGCGGCATGTACGACCTCGTTGTCAAAGTGGATGCCGACGGCAAGCCCACCTCTTGGTATTACCAGAGCGATCCCAACCGGTTGGTCGCTTATAAGGCCAGCTCTACAAGCAACTGGACAACAGAAGGCTTCCTGTATTGTGTAAAAGATGCCAACAACGAAGCCACAGCTTATTGCAAAAACTTCTTCGGTACCACACCCATGGTGAAGAACGAAGAGTTTAAGTTCATCCTGGGCAATTATTGGTTTGGCAAACGTGATGACAATGAGCCTTACGATCAGAACGTTTCCATCGCAAACGGCTCGAAAGATGCTCCTAACCTTAAAAACCCTTATGACGGTATATATCCCATAGAGTTCAATCCCGACCGCGATTATATCCTGGGCGGCAAGGATGAAACGCCTCTGCGCATCTTCATGATTGGCTCGGCGCTCAACAGCAACCTCACCGACACCTATGCCAACTGGGACCCTACGCAGGCCGTTGAACTTGTTTACGACAAGGACGAGCAGTGCTATAAAGGCACTGTGTCGCTGGCCAAGGGCAAGCAGTTCCGCTTTTTGCGCGACACGCATAACTCCGGCTCTGCCACATCTCTGGAACTGAACTTTGGTGAGGACAGCAACGTGCCCGGAGCAACGGGTTCTACTGACACCGACAACAACAACTATGTTACCTATAACGACAAGTCAACATCGGGCACAAACATCACGTTCAATCCCGAGACCA
>DLDC01000150.1 GCA_002480935.1 Prevotella sp. UBA7782
CGAGTGCAAAGGTAGAGGTTTCCGGGTAAACCACCAAACTTTGCAAGGAAAAAATTGGAGAAAAACGTAATGTTTTCGTGTTTATTTACAAAAAAGTGCGAAAAAAACGTGATACACATTATAATATATACACATGTGTAAAATCGTTTCAACGGAGCCTCGTATCCCCATGCAACGTACGGGGCCGTGGCGCTGCCCTACGGAGGGATCGGGCGCGCGGGAGGAAGGCGGGGCAAAGGGAGCTTGGAGGTAACCGTCAGATGTATTATTGATACAGGGAAAGTGGACGGGAGAGGCTGCATGTGCGGCGGGGAGGTAACCGTAGGCGGGCGGGGTGACATGGGGAAGGTGGGCGTGAATGGCTGCATGTGCGGCGGGGAGGTAACCGTAGACGGGCGGGGTGACATGGGGAAGGACGGCGTGAATGGCTGCATGTGTGGCGGGGAGGTAGCCGTAGACGGGCGGGTTGACATGGGGAAGGTGGGCGGGAGAGGCTGCATGAGCGGAGTGGAGGTAACCGTAGGCGGGCAGGGTGACATGGGGAAGGTGGGCGTGAATGACTGCATGTGTGGCTCGTGACATATCAGAGAGATTTTACTGTAATTCCTATTCCACCCATTCCACCCATTTTGTATGGCGTTGTAAATCAGACAGATACGCAGCTATGTGTGGGCAAAAACATCTCACCCATATCCCACCCACATCTCACCCAAGATTTTCGACAGGCCCCGTTCTTTCTGGTTTTATATAAAAAGGCCTTTTGCAGATGAGCATCATTTTACCTGGTGGCGCGATGTGATGGCATGGGAGCAGCCCTGCGGGGGGATGCACAATGAATACAGGTGATTGCGAAAGGGCGAAAAGTGTAGCACACTGCAGTGGATGTACGGTGATGGCGATGGATTGTCGGTTGGATTCGGGGCCTGTTCGTTGGTTGCTCATTGCTTGTTCATTGGTTGTTCATTGGTTGTTCGCTGGCGTGCGTACGCTTGATGAGGGAGGGGGGCATACGGTAGCTGGCGCATAGTTACAGGTGTAAGTCACTGGTTATCACCCGATTACTCTTCGCTTGTGGACGCACCACGGTACGTCCCTACGGATTGGGTGAGAACAGGATGTACACAGCTATTATGCTGATAGTAAGAGTTCCGGCACCATACAATACGCACTGTGCACAGTAGGAACGTTCTGTGGAGCATCCTCAGCCTTCTATGCCAATAAATACTCCATGCTGGGCGCAACTTTCTTAGCCATGGAGAGTTGTGGGTGGAATATGGGTGGGATGTGGGTGAGAAGTTTTTGCCCACACGCAGCTGCGTATCTGTCTGATTTATAATGCTATACAAAATGGGTGGAATGGGTGGGATAGGATTTACGGCATTTTTTTGTGAATACGCATTTAAGGGGGTAAAAAGGCCATTCTTACAACGCAAAACGGGCATTTTCGGCTTGCTAAAAGGGCATTGTGGTAAGGCGGATGGACAAAACAGCTCACGTCATTACAAAAAAAAGGAACAGCCTGCCAGCTGCTTTTTGGGAAAAAGAAGTACTTTTGCAGGAAACAAGCAGATGAATATGAAGAGAGCACTTCTTTTATTAACCGCAGCCTTATCGTTTGGCTCGCTGCTCGCCCAGCCTAACGACGGGATGTATAGGTATAGTCTGGACTTCACCCTGTCGCAAAAGGACTTCGTTGACACCATACCCATCCTGGTGAAAGATGAGCAGATATACATTCCCGTAACTATCAACGGCAGGCAACACCTGATGAATTTTGACACAGGTTCCAGCCAAGGCGTGGCATACGAAGGTGTGAGCTGGCCTTACGGTGAGCCCATAGGCAAAGTGGATTCGCGCGATGCAAACGGCAAAAGAGACACGATAGAGGTTGTTAGGTTTCCCGATTTCAATATGGGAAGTCTCACCATCAGCAACTATAAAGGCTCGCTGCTGCAACGCATGGACGGCAACTATACCGATGAGGGCATCATAGGTTTTGACCTGCTGAACAAAGGACTGCTGGTGAAGATAGACATGAGGGCCAAGCACCTGATTGTCACCGACAGGCCCAAATTTTTCGATCACGAATCGGGCTATATCGTGAAGTATAAATTACGCCGCTTTGTTCCATTCATAAATATCAACACCTTTCTAAGCCACCAAGAGCCTGTGATGCTGGATTTGGGCGCCCAAGATTTGTTCAGCATGAATAAGCAGAACTTCGACAGAGAACGTTTTAAGGATGCACGCGTAGCTCAGCTGGTAGAAGAGACCACAACGGGACAATCTGCTATCGGTAATTTCGGAGCAGAGAAAGAAAATCTTATTTTTTATTTACACTTTCCCAAGATTTCATGGGGCAAGCTGTCCTTGCTTGACGTGCATGCCATGACCACTCAAGGCGATTCTAAAATAGGCGCACAGTTGCTGCAATATGGCACGCTCACGATAGACGGAAGACGCAAAAAGCTGAAATTCATGCCCTTCAATGCTTCAGACAGCATTCTGATAAACAATAAGTTGGACGACATAACCTACGTTCCTCTGCACGGACGCGCCGTTGTTGGCACCATCAGGCACACCAGCAAACAATATAAGAACGGATTCAGGCAGGGTGACATTATTCTGAAAATAAACGGCGACAGCATTGACTCGTTTGCCGACTTTCAGAATTATCACTTCGTGAAAGATTATAAATATGTTTTTACTCTTCGCTCCTTGCGTGGCTTTAACAAGGAAGTGACAGTTGAGCATTGGGGAGAGAAATAGATGAACATAAAAAGAGGAGCCCCTTCAGGCTCCTTCTTTCTCACATATCTCACTATACAAGCCATCTACGATAGAGTCGGCCAAAGAGATGTTAGGCACCAATATACTTTTACAATTGAGTGCATCGGCAACAATCAAGAATATCTCAGCAGCCGGAATGATGACATCAGAACGGTCTTCTTTCAGTCCGAACTGCTCCATACGCTCCTCTATGCTGAGCGGCTTGAGCTTGAGGTAGAGCCGTTGCAACTCTTCCAGTGAAAACACCTTGCCCTTGGTTTTGTCGTTGCTTAGCCTGAAGAGCCTGTTGATATTGCCTCCAGAGCCTATAATCTGCACCTCTCCGTGTTCGGCTGCATAGTTGCTGAGCATTCGCTTCATGCGCACGATGGTGTCTTTGCCCACTTTTCCGCTCAGCATTCTGAGCGTTCCGCAGTTATAGCTGCAGCTCTCGGTGAGTTTTCCGTCATGCAGCAAGGATATCTCGGTACTGCCTCCACCTACATCTACATAGGCGAAATTACCCTTCTTAGAGTTGCTTTGCTCAAGAATATTGTTGCACAACAGTTGCGCCTCCTGCTGTCCCGGAATGATTTCCAAATCCATTCCTGTTGCCTTACGGATGTGCTTGATGACCTTCTTTCCATTTTCGGCATCGCGCATGGCCGATGTGGCGCACGCTCTATACCTGGCCACGTTGTAGAGCTTCATGAAGTGCTTGTAGCCCTTCATCATCTCTATCATCATCTCTTCGCGCTCCTTAGATATCTTACCCAAGGTGAAGACATCCTTACCCAGTCGGAGCGGCACGCGAATGTACATCAATTTACGTATCTTGTCAAACTCCGGCTCACTCTCGTCAAAACGCTTCACCAACAGTCGCGCGCCGTTAGAGCCAATGTCTATCGCTGCTAAGTTTATTGGTTTCATCATAAAAATGTGCTTAATCTACAAAATCGGGCTTTGCTTCTCGTCTTCGACGTAAGCCTTATACAACTCCTCTTGCGAACGGAATCGTGGTCCCTGTTGCAACTCATTGCCCCCATGGCCATCAACTATTCGGCCGTTAGTGGTATCTTTCAGCCCGTATTCCACAGTGCGAAGCAAGTCACGCTTCAGGTCTTCGTCATAAACCGGCGTCATCACCTCTATTCGGCTGACGAGATTGCGTGGCATCCAGTCGGCAGAACCAAGAAAATATTTGTTCTTACCGCCATTACAGAATATCAGTATACGCGCGTGTTCCAAATATCTATCAATGATGCCCACAATGCGAATATTGTCACTAACGCCCTCTATACCGGGCACAACCGAGCAGTTGCCCCTGACCAAGGCTTCTATTTTCACTCCGGCCTGACTGGCCTGATAGAGCTTGGCCACCACATCCTTATCGGTTATGTGGTTTATCTTCATTTTCAGCCAAGCCTCCTTGCCCTCGCGAGCGTTGCGTATCTCTGCATCGAGCAGTCTGAGCACGCGCGACTTCATGGCATTAGGCGACACCATGAGCTCGCGGAAGCGAACCTGCGAGAAAGGCCTGTCTATAAAATTGAACACTTTCTCCACCTCGTTCACTATCTCACGTCTGGCCGTCATCATCAGATAATCTGTGTATATCTTGGCATTGCCTTCATGGAAGTTGCCCGTTCCCACACATGCTATGTTGCCTTTCTTCGACTTGATGAGCAGCAGCTTAGAGTGTATCTTCAGCCCTTCTACTCCAAAGATAACGTTAACGCCCTCTTCTTGCATGCGCTTGCTCCATTTGATGTTGCTTTCCTCGTCGAAGCGGGCCAACAATTCTACCACAGCCGTAACCTTTTTTCCGTTACGAGCTGCGCAGATAAGCGCCTTTACCACCTTAGAATCCTTAGCCAGTCGATAGAGGGTGGTTTTTATTTCACGCACCTCGGGCTGCAGGGCAGCCTCGTGAAGCACCCGGATATAGGCATCAAAGCTGTGATAAGGAACGTGTATAAAGCGGTCTTTCTCGCGTATCAGATTCAGGATGCTCTGTCTTGACAGAAATTCTTTTTTCATTAAACGTGGCCACTTAGGATATTTCAGCTCCTTATGTCCACAGTCAGGAAAGCTCATCAGGTCTTTGTGATTCTGATACCTACCCGTTGCAAGTAAGGTGTCAAGCTCCTTCAGATCGAGCCTGTGCATAATTTTCTTCTGCAAATCCTTGGGCATACTGCCGTCATAAATTACCCTGACAGGCTCTCCATGCTTTCTGGAGTCTACTCCGATAGAGATTTTCTCTATGGTAGAATAATCGGAATCATTCTCCAGATCCATCTCAGCATCCTTGGTGAACTTAAAAGAGTAAGCCTCGAACTTACATTCAGGGAAACCGATGAAAATCAGAGGAAGCGAGAATCGGATGACATCATCAAGATACATAATGTTATCCATGCCGTCAGACGAGGGCACCTTGATGAACCTTCCGTATATTCTGTCAGGCACTTTGATGATGGCATATTTTGTCTTGCCATTGGCAACGGCCTTGAGCTTCACGGCCAGATAGATACGGTTGTCTTCCAGGGTGTTGATGTTTTCTATTTCCGACATCCATATAGTGTTGGTAGAGCCGTTGAGCTTGTCGTAATAAAAATCTTCAAGCCACTTCTTCTGCTCGTCGTTGAGCATCGTGTTGTCTATCAGGCGTATCTTGTGTTCGGCCAATCTTTCGAACACTTCGTTGGTTGCCTTGTTGTATTCCTTACTGAATTCAGCATTAAGCTTGTTGATTGTCTTAATGTTTTTCTTCAGTTCCTGCCTCTCAGACTTTGCCAGCCTGTCGTTCTCAACAAGTCTTGTAAGCGAGGCAACCCTCACGCGGAAGAATTCATCCAGATTGTTTGAGTATATGCCCAAGAAGGAGAGCCTCTCCAAGAGGGGCACCTCATTTTTCTCGGCCTCCTGCAAGATACGGTGGTTGAAGTACATCCAGCTTACGTCGCGGTCTACATAATCCTCATGATTAATCATCTGTTTCATCCTAACCCTTCTATCGTTATTTAGTGTTTCTTGCTTTTTTCTTCCTCACCTTTTTCTTGCTGGTGCTTTTTCTCTATAGGATCGTCCTTCTCTATCACCAGTATGTCGGGGTCGTCTATTATATGCAGTGCTTTTCTGAACACCTGCGCGCTGCCATTGGGCACCCTGAAGGTGTGCAGTTGCTCACAGCCTATAAAGCTGTTCTTACCCAAATGCTCGGGCACGCCCTCAAAAACAACTTCCTTCAGGCGGTCGCATTCTGAAAAGGCAAAGCCATAAACGCCCTTCACCGATGCGGGTATAACCACCTTGGCCAGGTTGTCGCATTCGGCAAAAGCCTCTTTGTCAATCTTCTCAACAGAAGCAGGGATGGTTATCTCTTTGAGCTTTTGATGCTGCATGAAAGCCATCTGACCTATCACCTTCACCGTGTCGGGCACCGTAATGGCCTCATCATTGGCCACTACATATATAAGGATGGTCTTGTCGGCATTGAACACCATCTTGCCGTCGAACTCGAACTTGTCGGTGTTCAACTTCTGTAAAGCCAGGTTAACTACCAGATTTTCGTATTTTCTTGGCTTCTTTGACTGCTTCTTCAGAATCTCTAAAATTTCTTTCTTAGTCTCCTTCATAATGCTTAGTTATTCCTTTGTTGGGTTCAATCAGATGATGTCACTTTACAAAATCCATGTACATACAATCTCAGACATCATTACCATAGTTGTTTAATCACAGTGCAAAGATACACAGAATATACATGCAGTTGCCGTAAAAGAAATTAAGATTGTGTTACAAAACCGTTTCCAGTATATTATGTAACATTATTGTAACATCTGTGTCTTGATTTGGTAATATAAAAGTATCAACTTTGCAGCGCAATCATCCAAAAAGACAAAATGAAGAAACGACTATCAATGGGGCTGGCCCTTGCTTGTTTTGCCCTCACAACGATGGCGCAGGAAGACAAAACCTTTACTGCGCCTAACTTACATGGCACACTGAGAGGCAAGTATGAGTATCAAACGCAAGAAAACAAAGGCCGCTTCGAGGTCAGGACAGCCCGCGTGAGCATCGACGGTTCGCTGACACAATATGTTGACTATAAGGCCGAAATAGACCTATGCGACGAAGGACAGATAAAGATGCTCGATGCCTACACACGCATCAAGCCCTTTACGGGAATCATGTTCACCATAGGTCAGGAGCGCGTGCCCTTCACCATAGATGCCCATCGCTCGCCCGACAAGCAATATTTTGCCAATCGCTCGTTCATAGCCAAGCAAGTGGGCAACGTGCGCGACGTGGGTGCCGAGGTGGCCTATCGCTTTCATGCCGGCATACCCATCAACATCAGAGCCGGCATCTTCAACGGTTCGGGACTCACCAATCAAAAAGACTTCTGGACCAACAACATCAACTACTCGGCCAAAGCAGAGTTTTTCATACCCGGAGGGTTCAACGTAACACTGTCGGCACAGAAGATAAAACCAGACAACGTAGGCATATATATGTATGATGCCGGAGCCTATTATCACCGCAAGGGCTGGCATATAGAGGGCGAATATCTGTATAAGACCTACGCCGACAATGCCTTCAATGACGTGCACGCCATAGACGCCTTCGCAAGCTACGACATTCCGCTGCGCAGCAAGATGTTACAGAAGGTGTCGCCCCTGCTGAGATACGACTTCATGACCGACCATAGCGACGGCAAGAGATACCTGGACGGAAGTGCAGACAAGTCGGGCAGCCTCATCATAAACGACTATCAGCGTCATCGCCTGACAGGCGGTGTGACACTCAGCCTCAACAAGCCATTTATCTCAGACATCCGTATCAACTACGAAAAATATTTCTAT
>DLDC01000037.1:0-3625 GCA_002480935.1 Prevotella sp. UBA7782
AGAAGCAAATGAGCTATGCCAATAGCAAGCACATCGGCTTTGTGGCGCTGGCCGGAGAGAATGAGATTGCCGCAGGAAAGGTTACACTGAAAAACATGCTCACGGGAACGCAGCAACTGGTTGACGCCCAAGAGCTGATAGACACTGTGCTTAATTCGTAACAGATATGAAGAAGATAGCAACTTTATTGATGGCATTCGTGGCAATGCTGTGCCTCACTGCTTCGGATGATGTGCCTACTATATATATAATAGGTGATTCGACTGCCGCCGAGAAGGATATCTCGTCGGGATGTACGGAACGTGGATGGGGCATGGTGCTGCAAGGATTCTTTGACGAGGGCATAAGAGTGGAGAACCATGCCAAGAACGGCAGGTCGTCACGCAGCTTCTATTCGGAAGGATTGTGGGCGAATGTCATCAATAAGGTGCGTCCCGGCGACTACGTCATCATACAGTTCGGGCATAACGATGAGAAGCCCAAGCCCGACAGACATACGGATGTTGGCACAACCTTCGACGCCCATCTGGCTCAATACGTGAGAGAGGTGCGCGCAAAGGGAGCTACGCCCATACTGATGAATGCCGTGGTGCGCCGAAACTTCTATCTTCAGCCGGCCAAGCAAGATGATGATGAGGCTCTCAGGCAGACCACCTATCAGGGTGAGAAGGTGAACTCCGACACGCTGGTAGACACTCATGGGGCCTATATACTGGCTCCACGAAAGGTGGCTAAGGATATGGGCGTGGTGTTTATTGATGCCAATAAGATAACGCACGACATCGAACAGTCGATGGGAATCGAGGGTTCGCGCAAGCTGCACATGTGGGTTGAACCCGGAAAATATGCCTGGGCAACCAAAGGAAGGCAAGACAACACACACTATAATGAATACGGAGCACACGTGGTGGCAGGCGCTCTGGCCGACGCCCTGGGCAATGCCATACCCGCTCTGAAGCCTCATGTGCGCCACTTCGACTACATAGTGAGCGACGAGGGTCGTGGAAACTACCTCAATCCGCAGGATGCCGTGAATGCAATACCCAAGGGCAAGCAGACCGTAAAAGTGCTGGTGCTGCACGGAAACTTTGCCAAGCCGGCTGTTCCTAAAGGCAAACACATAGAGTGGGTGTTCTTTAATGGCTTGTCATGGATGTGACGAGCCCGGACGAACAATACCATGCACAAACACTGCTCTAATCTATTTGATGCGAGACACAGACCCGATAAAAATCTGGTATGCATCGATTAGTCGTGAAACATAATACAACATAAAATCAGAAACTACTTTTAATAACATAAAACTATCAAAATAAACTGATGCCTGAATACTATTTAGACAAAACAAAACTATACGTTGCCGTTGACTGTATCATCCTGGGATTTAGTGAAAACACACTCAAGATACTCATAGGCAAGCGAAAGCTGAGCCCGGGTGAGGGAGAATACACGCTCAACGGAGTGTTTGTAAGAGCCAACGAAAGCCTTGACGAGGCGGCGGAGCGTGCTCTTTATGAGCTAACCGGCATACGCAAACTCAGCCTAAGGCAGGTGGGAGCCTTCGGAACAGTAGACCGCGACCCTGTGGCTCGCGTCATCTCAGTGGCCTACTGCGCCCTCATCAACGTGAAAGACTATAAGGAGAGTCTGCTCTCCAAGTATCAACTGCAATGGGTGGACGTGTATAACATGCCCACACTCTTCTCTGACCACAACAAGATAGTGGAGGAAGCACTCAACCAACTGCGCAGAGACATCAACAAAGAGCCTATCAGCTTCAACCTCCTTCCTAAGCTTTTCACGCTCACACAGCTGCAGCATGTGTATGAAGCCATACTCGGTCATGAGATAGACAAGCGCAACTTCAGGAAGAAAATCAAGCAGATGGATTTCCTGGAAAAGACAGACCTGATAGACAAAACAACCTCCAAACGAGGTGCTGCTCTCTATCGCTTTAATGAAACCAACTATTTTCACGGCGCAAAATTTAAACTTTAAATAACCTTTTACCTATGACAAAATTCCTAATCACTGTTTCTTGCTTTCTGATGAGCTTCGGATTGGCAAACGCTCAAGACGCAACCATCAACGTGCATGCCGATAAAGGTAAGTATAAAATAGACAAAGAGATATACGGACAGTTTGCCGAGCACCTGGGTTCTTGCATCTACGGCGGCCTGTGGGTGGGAACTGACTCGCCTATACCTAATATAAATGGTTACAGAAAAGACGTTTTCCAGGCGCTGAAGAACCTGCATGTGCCCGTGTTGAGGTGGCCCGGAGGCTGCTTCGCCGATGATTATCATTGGATGGACGGCATTGGTCCGAAAGACAAACGACCCTCATTGAGAAACAACAACTGGGGTGGCACGATAGAAGACAACTCTTTTGGCACGCTCGAATTCCTCAACTTATGCGAGATGCTGGGCTGTGAGCCTTATGTTTCTGGCAACGTGGGTAGCGGCACAGTAAAGGAAATGGCCCAGTGGGTGGAGTATATGACCTCTGAAGACGGAACTCCCATGGCCAAGCTACGCAAGGAAAACGGCCGTGAAAAGCCGTGGAAAGTGAAGTACTTCGGCATTGGTAACGAGGCATGGGGCTGCGGAGGACACATGCGTCCGGAATATTACAGCGACGTGTTCCGCCGATACAACACTTACATACGCGACTATGGCACGCATCTCTTGCGCATAGCCAGCGGAGCAAGCGACTATGATTATAATTGGACTAGCGTGCTGATGAAGAACATTGGCAAGCGGATGGATGGCATATCCGTACATTATTATACTGTAAAAGACTGGAAGCACAAGGGCGCCGCTACGCCTTTCACCGACGAAGAATACTATTGGACGCTCGGAAAATGCCTCGACATGGAGACGGTTATCAACAAGCATTCCGCCATTATGGATGCTACCGACCCCGAAAAGAAGATTGGCTTGATGGTAGATGAGTGGGGAACATGGTGGGACGAAGAGCCCGGCACGGTGCATGGACACCTGTATCAGCAGAACTCCATGCGCGATGCGTTCGTCGCCGCGCTCACTCTGAACATCTTCCAACGCCATACCGACAGGGTGCACATGGCAAATATCGCGCAGGTAGTGAATGTTTTGCAGTCTATGATACTCACTAACATGAAGGGACAGATGGTTCTTACGCCCACCTATCATGTGTTTGAGATGTACAAAGACTTCCAGGAAGCCACTCATCTGCCTGCCGACATACACTGTGACTCGCTTAGCGTGGAGGGTGGAAAGACTGTTCCGCTGGTTTCTTCATCTGTTGCAAGGACGCAAGACGGCACCATCGTGGTATCGCTGGTGAATGTTTCACTCAACAAGTCGCAGGATGTACTTTTCCATCTGCCCGGCATCAATGCCAAGAATGTGGAGGGAAGAATACTCACAAGCAAGAAGATAACCGACTATAATGATTTTTCGCACCCGCAAACAGTGCAGCCAGCCGTCTTCAAAGATGCCAAATTAAAAAAACAAACGCTTGAAGTAAATATTCCGGCTAAATCCATCGTAGTTTTAAAATTAAAATAGTAACTTTGTAACATCATAAATTTCGTACCACGATTTCAGTATATGCCAATCATGAATGACAAACAATTAATGAA
>DLDC01000037.1:3664-4307 GCA_002480935.1 Prevotella sp. UBA7782
CAGGACATCCAGGCGGAGCCATGGGAGGTGCCGATTTTATTAATGTGCTCTTCTCAGAATATCTTATTTACGACCCCGACAACCTCACTTGGGAGGGTCGCGACAGATTTTATCTAGACCCGGGACATATGAGCCCGATGCTCTACAGCGCCTTGGCTATGCAGGGAAAGTTCACAATAGCTGAGCTGGAACAGTTCAGACAGTGGGGCTCTCCTACGCCCGGACACCCTGAGCTTTGCGTAGAGAGAGGCATAGAAAACTCATCCGGCCCCCTCGGACAGGGCCATGCCATTGCTGCCGGAGCTGCTGTGGCAGAGAAATTCCTTGAGGCCAGACTGGGCAAAGAGGTCATGCAGCATCGCATCTTCGCCTATATATCAGACGGAGCAGTAGAAGAAGAGATCTCACAAGGCGTGGGCAGAATAGCCGGAACGCTGGGTCTTGACAATCTGGTAATGTTCTATGACTCTAACGACATACAACTTTCTACTGAGACAAAGGATGTTATGGCAGAAGATACTGCCGCTAAATACAAGGCTTGGAACTGGAAAGTAATAACCATCAACGGCAATGACGTAGACCAGATACGCCATGCTCTTGACGAGGCTATAGCAGAGAAAGAGCGTCCTACCCTTATCATTGG
>DLDC01000037.1:4350-4786 GCA_002480935.1 Prevotella sp. UBA7782
ACACCATCAAGAACCTGGGAGGCAATCCCGACAATCCGTTTGTCATCTTCCCGGAGGTTCAAGAGCTTTATGACAAGCGCAAGGAAGAGCTTCGTGCCATCGTAGCCAAGCGTCACCAAGAGGAGAAAGCATGGGCTGAGGCTCATCCGGACAAGGCTCAACTGATGAAGGAATGGTTCTCCGGCAAGGCTCCTAAGGTGGATTGGAGCAAGGTAGAACAGAAAGAAGGCTCGGCCACTCGCGCCGCTTCGTCGGCTTGCCTGGCCCAGTTGGCACAGCAAGTACCTAATATGATATGCGCATCGGCCGACCTTTCAAACTCTGACAAGACCGATGGCTTCTTGAAACAAACACATAGCTTCCGCAAAGGAGACTTCAGTGGAGCCTTCTTCCAGGCCGGTGTGAGCGAGCTTACGATGGCTGATATGTGCATCGG
>DLDC01000107.1:0-998 GCA_002480935.1 Prevotella sp. UBA7782
ACCTATACGGCCGATCGCATCTATGGCATAGACGTGTCGCGCCACCAACACGAACAAGGCGGAAAGATATACCCTATAACATGGAGCAAGCTGCGCATTGTGGGCTTGGGCTCACTGAGCGCTAAGAAGATACGAGGAAAAGTAGACTACCCTGTCAGCTTTGTGTACATCAAGGCCACGGAGGGCACAACCGTAACCAGCAAATACTATCATGCCGACTATCTTGCGGCGCGTGAGGCAGGGCTCAGAGTGGGCTCTTACCATTTCCTATCCACCACGTCGCCCGCGCTACAGCAGGCCGCACACTTCCTGAACGTGTGCCACATAAGCAAGGGAGACCTGCCGCCGGTGCTCGACGTGGAGCCCAGCGACGCGCAAATAAAAGCCATGGGAGGCATAGAGAAGCTTTGGGGCAGCATGAGAACATGGCTATCCACGGTGCACCAGCGCACCGGGCTCAGGCCTATACTATATACCAATCAGCTCTTCATCAACAAATATCTTGACTTAGCTCCCGACATAGAAGACAACTACCTGGTGTGGATAGCGCGCTACGGGCAATATAAGCCTAACGTGAAGTTGATTTACTGGCAGCTTTCGCCCGACGGCAGAGTGAAAGGCGTGCACGGAGATGTAGACATCAACGTGTTCAACGGCTATCGCAACCAGTACGGCGACTTCCTGACACGGCATGCCAAGAAGTAGGTGCACAGCCAATTACCATTGGGGGTTGCCCTTCGGGTGGTGAGATAGAGCACCGATTATATGGCTATCTCGCCCGATCCGAAGCAACGATGGTGCTGCTCGTCATACACCACGCAGAATTGTCCAGGCGCAACGCCATGTATACGCTTGTCTGAGTGTATGCGATAAGTGCCGTTGCCCAAGGGCTCTACAGTGGCAAAATAGCATTCCGGCGTATGACGTATCTTGAATGTGACGCGCTGCTGGCTCACTTCCTCGGTGAGAAAGTGAAAGTCGCGCACCAAGAACTCACT
>DLDC01000107.1:1044-1454 GCA_002480935.1 Prevotella sp. UBA7782
AAGAACTCACTCCTATAGGCAGTCTCAGGGTCGTAGCCGTTGCTCACATATAGTATGTTCCTCTGTACATCCTTCTTCACTACGAACCATGGTCCGCCTCCCAGACCCAGGCCCTTGCGCTGCCCTATGGTGTGGAACCACAGCCCCTTGTGCCGTCCTATCTTCTTTCCGGTTTCCAATTCTATGATGTCGCCCGGCTCTTCGCCCAGGTATCGGCGCACATACTCGTTATAGTCTATGTTGCCCAAGAAGCAAATGCCCTGACTGTCTTTGCGCTTGGCGTTTATCAGATGCTCGCGCTCAGCTATCTGTCTCACCTCATCCTTCACGTAATGACCTATGGGGAAGATGGCCTTACGCAGTTGCCAATCGTATATCTGAGCCAGAAAGTCGGTCTGATCCTTCACCGG
>DLDC01000107.1:1462-23851 GCA_002480935.1 Prevotella sp. UBA7782
CATTTCTTGCCGTCTATCCACTCTGTCTGGGCATAATGGCCCGTTGCTATGAGGTCGTAAAGGTGTCCCACCTTTGCATCGAAGGCGCCAAACTTGATGAGTCTGTTGCACATCACGTCAGGATTAGGCGTAAATCCCGCCCTCACCTTCTCCATGGTGTAGCGCGTCACCTCACTCCAATACTCCTTGTGGCAGTCTATGACGCTCAGCTTGCAGCCATAACGTGAGGCCACAGCCGTGGCCATCTCCAAGTCTTCCTCAGAGTTGCAGTCCCATTCCTCCTTTTCTTCAGGACCTATCTTGATGTAAAAGCAGTCAGGATGCAGCCCCAAACGGGCAAACTCATACACCACCACAGAGCTGTCTACACCGCCCGAGAGCAGCACAGCCACACGCTTGTCTTTCACTTCTTCTATATTCATGCTGCAAATTTACGAAAAAAGAGCGATATATCACCCATTTGCAGCCATCTACTTTAGCTTGGCGAAAAAGTTGAACGGTTTGGCCGAAAGTAGAAAGTATTTTAGTATTTTTGCATCCATATTCTAATGAACTAAAAACATAAGCTGAATGGAACAAATCAAGAACGACTTTCTCACGCTCAGCATAAGCGAGCATGGGGGTGAGATGCAGAGCATCAAAGACAACAAAGGGCAGGAATATCTTTGGGATGGCGACGAGAAGTATTGGAACCGCCACTCACCCATCCTCTTTCCTATAGTGTGCGGACTGTGGAAAGACACCTATCGCATTGACGGAAAAGAATTTAAACTGTCGCGTCACGGCTTTGCCCGCGACACCGACTTCAAGTTGATAAGCAAAGGAACCGACCGTGCCACCTTCGCGCTGACAGACTCTGAGGAAACGCTCAAGTGCTATCCTTATCACTTCAACCTTGCCATTAGCTATCGGTTGGAGAAGAACACCATACACGTAGTGTGGCATGTAGAGAACACCGACAAGCAAACCATCTTCTTCCAGATAGGTGGTCATCCGGCCTTCCTGGTGCCGGGAGCCAAGAAGGGCGAGTCTCTGAAGGGCAGGTTGCGCTTTGACAACCCCACGCCCGAGCGCCTTTACGGCAACGTGGGGGGCTGTCTGGCCAAGGGCTACCACAAGGTGGAGACAGCGAACGGCGTATGGCCTTTCACAGAAGAAACGTTTGCCGACGATGCCGTTATCTTCGACCGCAGCCAGCTCAGGCACATCGAACTGCTGGGCGATGACGACAAGCCCGTGGTAACGCTCAACATCAAGACACCTGCTGTGGGCATCTGGAGCCCGACAGGCAAGCATGCGCCCTTTGTGTGCATAGAGCCATGGTATGGCATACACGACTGGGCAGAGTATAATGGTGAGTTTAAGGATAAATATCTGATGAACAAGCTCTTGCCGGGGGCCAGCTTCATGAGCGAATATACCATCACCATAAGATAAAAAAAGCCGCGGCAAACAGACCGCATCATGAAATATGCCATCTGAATAAGGGGCTGCAACCATCCAAAAGGGGCGCACACACGGTGTGTCCCTCTTTTTATCACTTGCCCGCTCTGACATTCTTTTTTACGTAATATACCTAACAAAAAGTCCAGACCATGCTTTTAGCCCGGCAAAAACACCCATTTTGCAAGGCAAAAACACCCATTTAGCAAGGCAAAAAGGCCTGTTTTGCAAATCATTCCATAAAGAATTGATTATCAAATAATTACAAGCACACTTCCAAAGATTTTGGAACACACATGGTTTGGGTGGAAGGTGGGTGAGATATGGGTAGGATGTATTCCTAAGTGCTATCCCATCTAACCAGTTATGTATTAACATCTTACGTGCTGGGTGGAATGGGTGGAATAGGATTTCACTTAAAATCGCAGTGCATATACATTTCATCCTGCTTTATAGGCTTCATAAGTGGCCTATCTGCCAAGATAGCCTTATAGGGTTTTATTGAATGGATTAAACAGATGTTTCTAGAAGATGGAGAATTCAAAGAACAGATGTACCAGACAAGAATATAACCCCGGAGCATCAAGTAGCAATCGCATGCAAAGAAGGGAGAAGGCCAAACAGGACAATTAGGGCAATTAGGGTCTTTTCTTCCTATTAGCCCCATAAAGACCACAAAAGGGTTATTAAAGAAGAAAGAAGTTGAAAAACAGATTTATAGTCCTTGCTGTAAGGATGGGCTAACAAACATGTGCCATCCAACAAGCAACAGAAGCCAACTTGCAACCTGTATTGTCAAATAGGAGAGAAAACACTTTACTCATCTCCAATAGAACGTGCTGACCGTGCGCCTCTCCACATCACGGCACTCACTCAGCCTGCCTTTATCATCGAAAGTAGAAGGATATAGCTCGAAGTGACCGTCGTCATAGCTCACTCTAAAGGGTGTCTGTGGAGGCAACTCGCCAAAGTTGCCATTCATGAGGAATGGAAGTAGCCACCGCTTGCCCCACTCCCTGGCCACAATATAGGCCATGACGCTTTGGCTAAGTGGTTTTTGGTCGTCGTAGCTTACGTAGCGCGTCACCATGTTCCGGTTGTCGTGCGACCGCACCTGCCACTCTTGCAGTTGCGCCCCCTGCCATATCCAGTAGTCATCGCCCATGCGCTGAAGGTGGCGCGTAATGTCATAATGATAGGTACAGGTGGGCAGAGCACTGCCCAAAGGGTGCCGGCAGACCACCAAGCCATCATGTACGACATACTCTGTGCGCCCTTTCTCACCCTCAGCTATCACGAAAGAACTGTCGGTATAGAGCACACGCCACTCACAGCGGCCGGCATCCGGCTGCACGTATACTATTCTGTCAGGGCGATGTTGCTTGTCAGCATAATAGAATGTAACCGAAAGCGGCTGTTCAAAAAGTCGGCTCACTAAGCCCTCACGCCGCGTTTCCACCACCAGGCTGAGTCCGTTGTGAGGAAGACTATAGCTGTCTGCCTGCTGCAGGCAAGCCTTGCTGCCCTTCTGCTGCTTGCAGGCGCACAAGCAAAAGACGGCAGACAATAGCATGAACCAACGCACGCAGCCCATCCTAGAAAGCCTCCCTGTATTTACTCTCATCCTTATCTTCGAGCATGGAGAGATAAGAATGATAACGGCTCTCGGCTATATAATGTTGCTCCACCGCCTTGCGAACGGCACATCCCGGCTCGTGCGTATGGGTACAGTTGCTGAACTTACAGTCTTTTGAGAAGCGAAAGATTTCCTTAAAGTAGCTTGTCAACTCTTCCTTTTCAATATCAAAAGTACCAAAGCCCTTAATACCCGGCGTGTCGATGAGCCAACCTCCGCCCGGCACGGGAAGCATCTCGCTGAACGTGGTGGTGTGCATGCCCGTGTTATGCGCGTCGCTGATGCAGGCTGTACGCAGGTTAGCCCCCGGCAGCATCACGTTGATGAGGGTAGACTTGCCCACGCCACTGTTGCCGCTGAGCAAAGTCACCTTGTCACGAAGCATAGGCAGCAGACTGTCTATGCCCTCGCCGGTTGAGGCGCACACCACTTTGCACTCGTAGCCTATCGTACGATAAAGGTCCATCATCATGTCCTGATAGTGCAGCTCGTCGGCATCCAGCAAGTCATGCTTATTGAAGACTAGCACCACGGGCACGCGATACGCCTCGGCACCGGCCAGAAAGCGGTCGATGAAGGTAGTGGAAGTCTGTGGATAATTAACCGTTATGACGAGGAACGCCTGGTCTACGTTGGCTGCAAGAATATGGCTTTGCTTAGAAAGGTTGGGCGACTTGCGGATGATATAGTTCTTTCGGTCGTCTATATCGGTGATGAAAGCCGTGCCTTCTTGGTTTTCTACAATCGTAACATAGTCGCCCACAGCCACGGGATTGGTAGAGCGAATGCCCTTCAACCTGAAGTTACCCTTTATTTTGCAGGGCAGCACAGCGCCACCGTCAGTCTTGACGGTGTACCAGCTGCCCGTGCTTTTAATAACGAGTCCGTGCATCTTAAACCGTCATGATTTCTTTCTGCTTCGCGTCAAGGAGCGCTTCAACCTTCTTGATGAACTTGTCATGCAGTTTCTGAAGGTCCAGTTCGGCATCCTTCTCATTGTCTTCTGACAATCCATCCTTAATGGCTTTCTTGAGCTTGTCCTTTACATCGGAGCGCACGTTACGTATCTCCACCTTGGCTTTCTCACCTATCTTATTGCACTGCTTCACCAAGTCGCGTCTTCTCTCCTCGGTGGGCTGTGGCAAATTCAGGCGCACCACCTCGCCGTTATTCTCAGGCGTGATGCCTACATCGCTGTCCATGATGGCCTTTTCTATGTCGCGAATGGCCTTCTTGTCCCACGGTTTGATGGCTATGGTGCGGGGATCAGGAATCATGATGGTGGCCACTTGGTTGAGAGGCACCTTGCTTCCGTAAGAGTTAACACGCACGGCATCAAGGATAGCCGCATTAGCCCTACCTGCACGTATGCGTGCCAGCTCTTCCTCTAAATAGTCGGCTGCCATCTCCATACGGTCGTGGGCGTCATTCAAAGTCTTTTTTACGTCTAACATATATTCTATATCTATAAATGTTTTTCCATGCACAAATGTAGGTATTTCTTTCCGATTAGGCAAGCAAACAGACTGTTTTTTCAACTTTCTGCCATCACCTTGCCCACTACCCTGCCCTTTGGGCAAGGCTGAAAGCACAAAAAAGGGGCTCAAGAATGAGTTTTCGGACATAATCGTTGCCTAATCCAACCGAAAGCAGTAACTTTGCCCGAAACAAAAAATGCATAATCATGATTAAGCAACTGCTACTCTCAGCAGCTATGGCAGGTTGCCTGACGGCACAAGCTGCCAGCGACGACACGCTGGTGCTGCAATATACATCGGGATTAGAGGAGAGCATCACCCTGAGTGACTTCACTACCGCAACGTTCGGTGACGGAACATTGACATTCAACGGACTGGGCAAGACGATTAATTTGGCCGACTTGCACAAATTCTTCTTCCGTCAGGCAGCCACTGGCATCAAGGCCATCAACTCGCAAGAAGAAACCGGCACGAAGCCGGCCGAATGGTATACGCTGGAAGGCTTGCGCATAGCCCAGCCTCAGAAGGCAGGTACCTATATCCTGAAGCAAGGCAACACAACGCGTAAAGTGTTAATCGGCAAGCCCTAAGGAGCGCAATTCTGCGCCCACAGTGTTGGTGAGTTCTACGAGCTGGGCAATAGAAAGCTGCTCCGGACGTTTCGTCATGACAGGCTGGTCATAGAATCCTTCGTGGGGCACAGCGTTGCCGAACATCTGCCGGAGACTAACACGCAGCATCTTGCGGCGCTGGTTGAACACTGCTTTCACCATACGTTTGAACAGTTTCTCGTCGCATCCCAGCTGGGTGACGTTGTTGCGTGTCATACGAATGACGGCACTTTTCACCTTGGGAGGCGGGTTGAACACATTCTCGTCTACGGTGAAGAGATATTCAACATCATACCATGCCTGAATGAAAACAGACAAAATGCCGTAAGCCTTATTGCCGGGTTGGGCAGCCATTCGCAAGGCCACCTCACGCTGAATCATTCCGGTGCAGCAGGGTATAAGCTCCTTATTGTCAAGCATCTTGAAGAATATTTGTGAGGATATGTCGTAAGGATAATTGCCGGTGAGCACGAATGGCTTGCCGCCAAACACCTTGGTCAGATCCATACGCAGAAAATCTTCGGCTATGATATTGTCTTTTAACTTGGGAAACTTGTCGTAAAGATAAGCCACGCTCTCGCTGTCTATCTCAACAGCTTTTACCTCTCTGGGCTTCTGTACAAGGTATTGAGTGAGCACTCCCATGCCCGGACCTATCTCCAGAAAGGGCAAGTCGGGGCAAGCATCCACAGTATCTGCAATGCGGCGGGCAATGTTCAAATCGATGAGGAAATGCTGCCCCAGATTCTTTTTGGGCCTTACTGATTTCATAAATTATCCTTATTTGCTTGCAAAGTTAGGCATTTTATTTTGTATTTAAAAGCATTTTCATTAACTTTGCTTTCACAATGAACACAAAAAAGATAACGTCCAGCACAGCTAAGATAGCATTGCCCCTCTGCTTGGGCGGTGCTATCTTATATTGGATGTACCGCGGCTTCGACTTTAAGGGCGTCGAGCACTTCCTCTCTCACGACATGGATTGGACATGGATGCTTCTTTCTTTGCCCTTTGGCGTGCTTGCGCAGATGTTCAGAGGCTGGAGATGGAAGTTAGCCCTTGAGCCCATCAATGAGCATCCCCGCTCGTGGGTCAGCGTAAATGCAGTATTCATGTCGTATGCACTGAGCCTTGTGGTGCCCCGGGTGGGCGAGTTTGCCCGCTGCGGCATACTGAGCAGATATGACAATGTGTCTTTTTCAAAAGCATTAGGCACCGTGGTGACAGAGCGTGCCATAGACACGGTGATCATCATGCTCATCACCGCCCTGGCCTTTGTGCTGCAAGTAAGGGTGTTCGGCACTTTCTTCTCGCGCACAGGCACCCGACTCGACACCATTCTTGGGCAATTTTCCACTACGGGGTGGCTGGTTACCTTTATCTGCGGCATAGCTGCAGCCATCTCATTATACCTGGCTATGCGCAAGCTCACCTTATTTAATAAGGTAAAGGAAGCTGTCAGCAATATCTGGCAAGGCATAGCCTCACTGCGCAACGTAGACCATGGCTGGCTCTATATGATATATTCAGTGGCCATTTGGGTATGCTACTTTCTACATTTCTACCTCACCTTTTTTTGTTTCGACTTCACCAGCAACCTTGGCATAACCTGTGCGCTGGTGTCGTTTGTGGTTGGAAGCATTGCCGTAATCGTGCCAACACCCAACGGAGCCGGGCCCTGNNTTCGCCGTGAAGACGATGCTCATACTTTATGGCATAGGCGAGACACAAGCTCTCTACTTCGTACTAATTGTTCACACCATACAAACGCTTCTTGTTGCTCTGCTGGGCATCATGGCATGGATAGCATTGGGCTTCACAAGACGCAGGAAGATGGATATTATCAACCCCTTAAATTAAACTAATATGGATGAAATCAAGAATTTAAAGCCTGAAGGCATTTGGCGTAATTTTTATGCGCTGACAAGAATTCCACGCCCGTCAGGACATGTAGAAAAGGTACAGCAGTTCTTACTCGACTTTGCCAAGAACGCCGGCGTAGAAGCTTTCAAAGACCCGGCAGGCAATATCGTGATGCGAAAGGACGCTACGCCCGGCTACGAAAACCGCAAATGCGTGCTCTTGCAGGCACATATGGACATGGTTCCGCAGAAAGCGCCGGACAGCAACCATAATTTTGAGACCGATCCTATTGAAACCTACATAGAAGACGGATGGGTTCACGCCAAAGGAACGACGTTGGGCTCTGACGACGGAATGGGTGTGGCTGCCATCATGGCCGTTATGGAAGACAAAAATCTGAAGCACGGACCCATAGAAGCCCTCATCACACGCGACGAAGAAACGGGTATGTATGGCGCTAACGATCTGCCTGAAGGCGAACTGCACAGCGATATATTGATGAACCTGGACTCTGAGCTATGGGGCAAGTTTGTTATCGGCTCAGCCGGTGGCATAGACATCACATCTACTCTGGCTTATAAGTCGGAAGAAAACAACTGCGACACCGCCGTGAAGGTCACTCTGAAAGGCTTGAGAGGCGGACACTCCGGACTGGAAATCAATGCCGGCAGGGCCAATGCCAACAAAGAGATGGTACGACTGGTACGCAAAGCCATTGCCACACTGGGCGCAAGACTGGTTAGCTGGCATGGAGGCAACATGCGCAATGCCATACCGTTCAAGGCTGAGGTGGTTCTGACGCTGCCTGCTGATAAGAAAGAGGAACTGAAGAAGATGGTAGAGGCTCAGCGACTGATGATAGAAGATGAGTTTAAGACCATTGAGCATGGAGTGGAATTCTATGTTGAGGATGCCCAAAAGCCTGAATACGTCGTACCACAGGAGATACAAGACAACCTGGTGGATGCCATCTTTGCTTGCCACAACGGTGTGTTGCGCATGATTCCTACCTATCCTGAAGTGGTGGAGACATCTTCTAACCTGGCCATCGTAGACATTGAAGACGGCAAGGCTGCCATCAAGATACTGGCACGCTCAAGCAGAGAGGACATGAAGGAATATATTGCCACTCAGCTGGCCAGCTGCTTCAACATGGCAGGCATGAAGACTGAACTGAGCGGAAGCTATGGCGGCTGGGATCCCAACCCCGACAGCGAGATACTCAATCTGCTGAAGAAAGTGTATAAAGAGCAGAACGGCAAAGAGGCTACAGTGCAGGCCGACCACGCCGGGCTGGAGTGCTCTGTCATCTTAAGCAAATATCCCGGAATGGATGTAGTGAGCCTTGGTCCTACGCTCATGTCGCCTCACACCACAAACGAGCGCTTTGAAATAGCCACTGCGCAACCCTTCTGGAACTTGCTCACCGCTGTCTTGGAGCAGATACCTGAGAAATAAAACCGACGAAAAGATGCTCTGACGAACATGCCAGGGCATAGGTAAATACCTTACACGGAGCCTTCGCAAACACGAAGTCTCCGTGTTTATTTTATAGAGAGCTTATAGCAAGGGAGCCAGCATACGCACCACAGAAGCAAAGAGGCGCTGCCAGAACGAGCTCTTAATCTTGCTCTTCCACTCTGAGAATGACACGCAATGCCGCTCATCTGTTTCGAAAACTTGCTTCAGCCTAAGAGTCATGGACTTGTCATAGAAGAATACGTTCGACTCGAAATCGTGCTCAAAGCTTCTAAAATCCAAGTTTGCCGAGCCGCATGTGCATACCTCATCGTCACAAATGAGCAACTTGCTATGGTTGAACCCATCTTTATAGAGCTCAACCTTCACGCCGGCATTCACTATTTGCTGCACATAAGATATACTGGCCCATGCCACGAGCTTGGAATCATTGCGATAAGGTATCATCAGGCGCACGTCAACTCCCGACAGGGCTGCCATACGCATGGCAAAGAGTATAGGTTCGGTAGGCAAGAAATAAGGTGTCTCCATATAAATATACCTACGGGCATTTGTGAGCAACCCCAGATAACCTTGTTCTATAGACGGCCAGGCATCAGTGGGATTGCTTGTCACCACCTGGGCGAGGCACTCATTGGCCACTACTTGATGGGGTGGATAATAGTCGCGGCTGGTGATGAGCGTACGGTCAACGAAGTACCAATCCACCAGAAAGGCACGCTGCAAGCCATAAACAGCTGTTCCGCGCAACTTCATGTGCGTGTCGCGCCACGCTTGTGTGCCTGTTCCCTTTACATAACGCAAGGCTAGGTTCATGCCACCTATAAAGCCCACCGTGCCGTCGATGACGCATACTTTGCGATGATTTCTGTAATTGGCCTTACTGGTAAAAGCAGGAAACTTCACGGGCATGAAAGGATGAACCTCTATACCCTCTTCGCGCATACGCTCAAAAAAGCTGTTCTGCACATTCCAGCAACCCACATCATCATATATCAGTCGCACTTGCACGCCCTCATGAGCCTTATCTATGAGAGCATCGGCGATAAGCCGACCCAACGCGTCATCCTCTATAATAAAGGTATCGATATGTATATGATGCTTGGCCCGCCCTATTTCAGCCAGCAGGGCCGGGAAAAACTCATATCCGGAAGTGTATATCTCTGCCTCATTGTCTTTGAAAGGCAGTGCCCAGTCTTGGTTGATGAAGAGGTTGATGATGTTCTTATAAGCTGGCGGAATCTGCAAGTTGCGCTGCTCTACAAACTCAAGCATGGCCCGTTTGGTGAGTTCGTCAAGGCTTTTCTGTGATACAATGCGTTCCTTGCGTATGTTTTGACCGAAAAAGAAATAAAGTATGATGCCCACTATGGGCATGAAGGAGAGCACCAATACCCATGCCAAGGTCTTGGCAGGCTGCCGGTTGTCCATTATCACGATAATGATGGCAACTAACGCGATAATGGAATAGAGCAGTAAGAATATCCAATGTATGTATATCATACCTTATCAGATGATTTGTTAGATGCGTCTTCGCCTTTTTTCTTATCACGCAATCGTTGTATATACGACAGCTCCGTGAGGGCGAAATTGCCATTCTCAGGGTCGTCGAGCATCGTCATGAGCAGCTTGGAGGCCTCATCCAGTCTGTTCATATCTATAAGCACATAAGCCTTTCGGCGTATGAGGAAGTGCTGAAATCCGTCAAGCTCCTCCGGCAAGCTGCCGTCCTCGCCATTCTCCTCACTAATCTGCTGCAAATTGTTGAGCATTCCCTCTATGAAAGGAAGGGCACGATAGTCGTGACTGTTGGCCAGACAGTTGATGTATTCCTCTGTATAGTTCACCCTATTGATGCCCAACGTAAAGGCCAGATAATAATAGGCCTTGGCATATTGACGCAATTCTGTATGACAGAACCCCATCATGTAGCACACCTCAAAGAAGCTGTCACGCTGCATAGCCGACAATTCTGCCACATGACGATGCAGATAAGCGAAGGCGTCACCCAGCCATTGCAGGGCCTCCAGCCATCTGCCGGCCATGAAGAGTCGGCGTCCCTGATACAAGCGCAAGGCCACCGAGCCGTTGGCGCAGTCGGCTATGATGCGCTCATCGGCTGTCATCTCTTCTATCTTACCCTCTTCCAGCTTGGCCTGAGCCTCTTTACTGATATACTCAAACTCCGAAAGCCGCCTGCTATCCGGCTGCACATCAAAGCTGATGAGAGCAGACCGCGACTCCGGCACATTACTCTTGCTTCTGACAGGCGTACCCGGACTCACCCCTATAGGCAGCAGAGTGGCCGTGACACGATAGTATAAGGTATGCTCGCTAGTGCCTTGTTGCTGCATCAGGAAGACAACCTCACGCTTTTCCTTAGGTGCTTTAGCCTGGCTGAAGGTGAGCAGAAACATCACATTGTCGGCTTTAAACTTNNATTTGACTAAGATCCAGCCCATTGATAGCCTCAGCATCCGTCAGTTCGCGCGCCTCGGGCAAGGTAAAAAGAAGCTTCTCGGCCGTAAAATCGTCCAAGCCAAAGGCCTCATCCATCCATTGCCGTAAGGTTATGCTCATCTTGTCAGAACCACGCCATCCCTTTGCCAGAAGCTGATGGCTCAGCTCTTGTTCCCTGATGAGGAACAGCTCTCGTGCAATCTGTCCTCCGGTGAGCTCCACGTCGCCCACTCCGTTGCGTTGCTTCTGCTGTTCCAAGTCACGCAGCTGTCTGGAGAACGACAGTTGCCAGCCAAAGATGTCGGTCATGGCATCAGAGAGAACAAACGCAGCATTATGGTCATACAGCAACAAGTCGCAGCCCATGTGCATACCCACCTGGTTTGTCTTGCCGTCTACGGTATAAAGGAAACGCACGAGATGAGCATCAAGATTAAACTTATTGCATAAGAGCCTCACGATGTCGGCGTTCTCCATTTCCGTTTCACAGAAGAAAGGATACACCAGTCGCACATAAGGATGACTGCTGTCAAGCCTTATAGTGAAATGACCGCTTTGGAAATCAAACCTCACAAGTTTGGAATCTTTGCTCTTTTCCCAATGATAGTCGCAGTTGAGTGACCTCAGGGCATGGCTCACTATCCGACGGTTGTGAGCCATCGTTCTGCCTTTGACGTCATCGTTCTGCCATAAGCGGCTGAGTATCTTTCCTATTCTCATTATCTTTTCAAATCACAATGTTACTGCCCAGTTTCTGAGCGATGGCGTTACGCACATCTTGCATCTTCTTCAGTTCTTGCATTATTTGCATTTGCTGCTCGGGGTCTTGCTCGGTTACCACGCGCGTCTTCAACTCTTTCAGCCTGTTCTCTACATAATCCATTCTGAAGTCAAGCAGCATGTGCATCACTCGGTCGCGCAAGTCAGCCTCACTCTCCTGCTTCAGCAAGCTCTTTGACACATGAAAAGTGTCTGCGCTCATTTGCGATGCCAGTGTGGAGATGTCAATGTCTGGGTGATGTACAAAGTAAGCCTCTGTACTGAATTCCGGGTCAGCGCAGTGCTCCACGGCTTCTCCCAAGATGGTGTTATATATAGGTTTACTGAACGAGAGAGCATCGGCAGAGAGGCTGTAGCTGATGTATTGCGCCACGGTGAGGTTCACGGGGTGGCCGTTCTCGTCTTCTATGTCACGCAATATGATGTCATTGCCATGCCTGATGACCGTTTGAATAATCATATCCTCCACCTTACTGGCCTGTTGCATGGGCTCGGCGCGGGTGAAAGGCTCAGGATGAGAGGCCACAGCCTGCGGCGTATTGCCAGCCTGGCGCTGTTGCTGCTCACGGTCGGCATGTATAAAGCGGTTCATCGTGGCTATGAGAGTCTGCTCTGATGTGCCTGTGCGCGATGAGCATTCACGTATGTATGTGTCGCGCAAAATAGGGTCTCTGATGACTGATATGCTCCGCACAATGTCGTTGATGGCCTCGGAACGGCGTGCAGGATCAGTAACCCCGTTGAGCAACTGACTTATCTTGAAGACGATAAAGTCTGTTTGATGTTCCTTGATATAGCTCTCAAACTCACTTGCCGTATGCTTACGCGAGAAGCTGTCGGGGTCGTCGCCGTCGGGCAAGAGCAATACCTTCAGGTTCATGCCCTCAGAGAGGATGAAGTCGGTGCCCCTCAAGGCAGCGTGAATACCGGCCTCGTCGCCATCATATACAAACACGATATGGTCGGTGAGCTTATGCAGCATGCGCACCTGATGAAGGCTTAATGCCGTGCCCGAGTTGGCCACCACATTCTCTATGCCGCACTGGTGCATGGCAATCACGTCAGTATAGCCTTCCACCATATACACAAGGTCGTGCTTCTGTATGGCTTTCTTAGCTTGATAGATGCCATACAGCTCATGATCTTTATGATAAATGACGCTGTCCGGCGAATTTACGTATTTCTGGTTCACGCCCTTGGTACGCGAGTCTAGCAGTCGGCCACCAAAGGCTATAACCTTTCCGCTCATGCTACGCCACGGAAAGATAACCCTACCGGCGAAACGGTCTGTCAGCTCGCCGTTGTCTCGCTCATAACAAAGCCCTGTACTCACCAGGAACTCGCGCTTGTAGCCGGCCTTCAGCGCAGCGTCTGCCAAGGCATGACGGTTGGACAGGCTAAAGCCCAGGCCGAACTTCAGAATGATATCGTCGCGAAAGCCACGGCTGCGAAAATATTGCATACCCACAGCCAACCCGTCTACGTCATGATGAAGGATGTCTTCAAAGTATTTGGCAGCCCACTCATTGACGATGAACATCGACTCCCGCTTCGACTGTTCCTCCTTTTCCTGCGAGGTGAGCTCCCGTTCCTTGATTTCTATGTGGTACTTGCGTGCCAGCCATCTGAGCGCCTCTGGATAGGTCATCTGCTCATGCTCCATGATGAAGCTCACGGCATTGCCGCCCTTGCCACAACCGAAGCAGTGGCAGGTGCCACGGGCNNGACGATGAACATCGACTCGCGCTCGCTTTCCTGCTCACGTTCCTCGTCGGTCAGCTCGCGCTCTTGTATCTCTATATTATATTTATGAGCCAGCCATCTCAATGCCTCCGGATAGGTGAGTTGCTCGTGCTTCATGATGAAGTTGACCACATTGCCCGACTCGCCGCATGAGAAGCATTTATAGATGCCCTTGGATGGAGACACAGAAAAAGACGGGGTGTGATCCTCATGAAATGGGCACAACCCCTTATAACTTGTTCCGCGCTTGCGCAACGACACAAATTCAGAAATCACATCCACTATATTGGCTGCGTCTAAAATCTTGTCTACTGTGGCTCTGTCTATCATCTTCTTTCCTTCTTATTTCTATGCAAAGATACGAAATAAAGCGTCATTCCACAATAATGAGCTCATAAAATATGCCCTTCTTGTGCCAACTCCGCTCTATGGTCTCTGTCTGTCAGCCTTCACGCCCCACGTGAGCTGGCTGTCAATCTCTCTGAGCAGCAAGCCGGGCCGCGTCTTCAGCACGTCCTTCTCCATGTTGTTGATGTATTTCACCAGCTGGGGATAAGCCGCAAACTCCTCGCTGAGCGTCTTCTTTCGCTTGTCGGTGAGCCTGCTGCCCTCATTGAAAAGGGCCTTGGCCGTGTCCATAGCGCATGACTGATAAACCACTCTCATGCCTACGAGGCGATTATAAGCCAAATAAGCCCGAATGCTCTTGCCGTCATACACCTGCATGAGCAAGGCGGGATGCTCTGACACCATGGGCGTGTTGTTGCCGAAAGCCATGTTCACATAAGCACGTACCCAATGAGTGATCATGTAAGGCTCTTCGTCAAACCATGACTTCATACTGTCTATTTTGTTGATGTCATACACCTGGTCTTTCGAAAAAAGCTTCATGTTCAGGGGCACAAGCCGTAACTGCTCGTCGTATACTTCAGGCACGTTGCGCAAATAGCCCTCGCCTGTAGAGTCGCCGTGCAAATATACTATGGTGTGCATCATGTTGGATACGCATCGTTGTTTCTTTTGCTGTGCAGTAACCGCCATAGGCAGTAGCGCCATGATGAGTATAAGGATTGTGTGCTTCATGCCTGTATGTATTTGGTTTATTGCAAAGATAAAGATAATTTCTTAAAATTACAAAACCATTGCATAAAAAATCACATTATTTGTATGAAGTGGCTCCTCATTGCATTCTCTTCTCCGCTATAAATATCCAAGAGCGTGGTTATTCGTTGTTCCCGCAACCGTTTGAATGCAAACGAGCACTCTTCGTGTTGCTGTATCGGCTTGCATCAAGATGCTACTGAATGGAGCCTGATGGCGTTTGTCTTCTTGTGATCGTCGTTCAGAATTGGTTTTCATCCCTCCTTTCTTTCTCTTTTAATTCTTTTACAAAGAAAACTATATACCTTTGAAAGAACAAGAAAGATAAGTGCTTCCTCTTCTTTCCAACTGTCCTTCATTCTTTTCTTGCACGTTCTATCGTATAAGCGTCATCTTCTGCAACCACTGTTCCAACTTTTCCTCACTGACCACTCGCCCTCGAAGGCTCCGCACCTTGGGCATTTTGCTGAAGTAAGGGTCGGCAGAAACATACCAGCCATGCCAGGTTATCTCCGGAATGCCCCTCATCTGAAGTTCCAGCTTGCCTGCCGAGCCAGGGCATACGACCGACAGAAAGCACCTGCCGTCACGCATCTTTGTGGCCAGTACCAGACAATCGGCAATCACCGGTGCCCTTCGGGGAGTCCAATCGCTTGTGGGCGTCATCACCTTGATGTGCCTTCCGTAGCGTTGGTTGATGGCATTCATCTTGCGTCGGAACATTACGCCATGCGCAGAGGTGTCCTTCGCCCCGCTAAAGGCGATGGAATAGTGTATCATTTCATGCGTCATAACATCCTCTACTTGCTCTGCTGTCATGTTGTAATAATCGGAAATGCTAATCACAAATTTCTCAAGCCTCACCCCCTTCAGCGTCACACGTCGTGTGAAAGACATATAGCCCAATCGGGTCTTTGAGTGAGACAGCTTCAGAATGGGCAGGGGCAGTGCTCCGCCGAAATACTTCTCGTTGCAGTGTCTGAACATATTGGTGAGCACCTCAACGTTCAGCTCCATTACCATGCTTGCATTACCATTCATCGGGCACATCTCCTTCTATCTGCGTCTTGGGCCAGTTCACGAGGTAAAGCTTGTCCGTAGCCCGTGTAAAAGCGGTATAGAGCCAGTGCAAATAATCTGGCGTAATCATATCGTCTGTCATATATCCTTGGTCTATAAACACATTAGTCCACTGTCCGCCTTGCGCCTTATGGCACGTCATAGCGTAAGCATACTTTATTTGCAGGGCATTGAAGTATTCATCTTCTCTTACATCCTTGAGCCGTTCGGCCTTTGTGGGCACGTCGGCATAATCATTCATCACGGCATTAAACAGTTTGTCGCTCTGTTCTTTGGTCAGTGCGGGGGCCTCTGTGGTGAGCGAGTCCAGGATGACAGTGGCTTGCAGCTCGTAATTGTCATAATCGGGAAACACCAGCCAGGCATCGGCAAAATGGAAGCCATAGAGTTCGCGCACGTTGTGTATACTTGTCACTTTGGCTCTGTCGCCATTGGCCAAGAACGATATGGGCAAGTTTTTCGCCTCATCTTCCATGCCTTCATCTTTCAGGCGTTGCTTCTCGCGCTCTATCCAGTAATAGTTGTTATGAACCACCATGCACATATCGCCCCTGCACAGCAAACTGTCATAGTCAAGCACGGTGTTTCTGATGCCCTGATTATATATGTTGGCCCGTTTGTTAGAGCGCGTAATGACGATGGTTTCGTCGGCTCCGTCACGGCTGTAGGCACTCTCCAGAGAGTCTATCAGGTCGTTTCCGGTAACACGTTGTATGTCAGTGAATTGCGAAAAGCATACTTTGGGCAGCTGAAAAGGCCTATTTTGCGTCATGAAATGCCGTATTTGGGTGGCATTAAACAGTATTCCTGAGTGCTGGTTCTGCCTGAGCACTTCCGTAAGGTCGCATTGCCAAACGTGCAGCCCATAGCCTTTCATGGCATCGGCACTCAGTGCCGGACTCTCCGTCTCGCCCACCGGGGGCAGCTGAGCCCTGTCTCCGATGAGCATCAACCGGCATCCTCGTCCTGAATAAACATATTGCACCAAGTCGTCTAACAACCTGCCCGAGCCAAAGGCCGACTCCTGTCCGTAGCCATTGGCTATCATGGAGCTCTCGTCTACCATAAATAAGGTGTCAACAGCAAGATTCACGTTCAGGTTGAACCGGCTGTCGGTGCCCGTGAAACGTTGCTCACGATATATGCGACGGTGTATGGTTGAGGCCGGCCGGCCACTTCGCAGCCCGAACACCTTGGCCGCACGCCCTGTGGGAGCTAGCAGCACCACACGCTGCTTCAACCCAGTCAGGGCACGCACAATGGCACCTGCCAGTGCTGTCTTGCCCGTTCCGGCAGCCCCACGCATAATCATGAGGGGTCTCTGCTCCCTGTCTGCCATGAAGGCGGCAAAGGTACGGATGGTTTGCATCTGCTCTGCCGTGGGCTCAAAGCCGAAAGCTTGGAGAACCAGATGTGTTAATTCATCTTGAAACATATACTTATTAAGAAAATCTTTTGTACTTTTGCAAAAGTAAGCAAATATTCTGAGAAGAACCGTGAGGAATAAAACAAATTTTATATTGCTGTTATGCGTGGCCGTTCTTATTGCGGTTTGCGCGCTCAGCGTGTCAGGGCCCATTCGCTTTCAGCGTGAGACGGCCCGCCGTGAGGCAGCTGTCAAGGAGAGGCTGGTGGCCATACGGCTTGCCGAAGAGCAATACCGCAAGGACGTGGGTGCCTATAGCGGCAGCTTCGACGTGCTCATCAGCAAAGGCTATCTGAAGCAGGGCTACCAGTATATACCGTTCGACGGCACCGAGAAATTCTCGCTCTCGGCCACTACACAGCTCAGCAAGAGCGGAAAACAGATGCCCCTCATGGAGTGCGGAGCGCAATATCAGCAATACCTTAACGGCATGGACGAAAACTCAGTGGCCAACCTTATAGAGACGGCCAACGAGAGGGGACGCTATCCGGGCCTGAAGATTGGAGACCTGACACAACCTAACAACAATGCTGGCAACTGGGAATAAACATAACATCAACAGCATGACAGTGCTCACCCTGCGCATAGCCGATGAGGAGCTGTCGTTTTCTGTGCCTGCGCCGAGGGCGCAGTATCAGGTGGTTTATGAGAATTATCGCGTGCGGAAAGACATCTCCATGGCGGCCAACCTGCGCGAGGCTTTCGACGTGTCAGAACTGCTCAAAAGCGGCTATCGCCAGGCCAGGGTGATGATAGATGCTCCCGTGCTGCTCGTACCAATCGACGAATACGACAAGGACGCAGCGCGAAAGCTCTATTTCTATACGTACAGCTGCCGCGAAACAGATGAGGTGCTCAGCTGTGTGCTGCCCAACCTGGAGTCGGTGGCCGTGTTTGCCATAAACAAAGACCTGTTCGACGTGATACAGGGGCATTTTGAGCAAGCAGAATACCTGCCGCTCTGCCAGCCCGTGTGGAGCTATCTGCACCGCCGCAGCTTTGCCGGAGCGCGGTCAAAGATGTTCGTTTACTTTCATGAACATAAGGTTGAGGTGTTCAGCTTTCGCCAGAACCGATTCAGATTCTGCAATACGTTCTGCACCGAGCACGTGTCTGACATGGTTTACTACATTCTGCACGCATGGCAGGTTTGCGGATTCAACAACGAGAAAGACGAGCTCTACCTGGCCGGCAATCTGCCCGATGCCGCCGAGCTGGACCGCCAGTTGCGCGAGTTTCTGCAAAGGGTGTATGCCATCCGACCCACGGCAGAGTTCAACCGGGCCGCCATGACAAGGCTCAAGGACATGCCTTTCGACTTACTTACGCTTTATTTGCAAGGAAGATGAGAATTATAACAGGAATATACAAGGGAAGGCGCTTCGACATACCGCGCACTTTCAAGGCCCGACCCACCACGGATTGTGCCAAAGAGAATATCTTTAATGTGCTCAAGGGCTATATAGACTTTGAGCAGGTAGATGCCCTCGACCTCTTTGCGGGCACGGGCAGCATATCGCTCGAGATGCTGTCACGCGGCTGCAGGCAGGTGGTGAGTGTAGAGAAAGACCGCGACCATGCCGCCTTCATCAGCCAGTGCATGAAGAAGATAGGCGCAGAGAACAACCTGCTCATACGGGGCGACGTGTTCAAGTTCATCAAGTCGTGCCACAGGCAGTTCGGCCTTATCTTCGCCGACCCACCTTACACACTGCCCGAACTGCCACAGATACCCGATCTGGTGCTGGGCGGAGGCTTGCTGGAGCCCGGCGGACTGTTTGTCTTTGAACACGGAAAGCAGTACGACTTCTCTGAGCATGAGGGCTTTCTGGAGCATCGCGCCTACGGCAGCGTCAACTTCTCGCTCTTCAGGGGCTAGAGCCCTNNGCCGCCAAACCTTATATTAAATAAGGAAACTATCGTGTTACATAACGGTTTCTGAGGGCAAAAAACTAAATTTTTATTTGCGCTTTTCTCTTTTTTGTGCTAACTTTGCAACCGATTAAAAATTAAAATCAATATATGGACGATTATCACGCGGATTATTTCATCTTACAGGCGTGAGGATAGCCAACAACAACGCTAATCCCCATGCTTGATAATGTTATGGAGATTAGCAAACTATGAAGACTTTCTGGAACATAAGCGGAAGCTTGAATGCCATCAAAGAATGGCAGCCCGGTTGCTGGATACAGGTGACGTGCCCAACCGAAGAGGAACAACAGCAGTTGGAAGATACTTATCATATACCTGATTACTTCTTATCAGACATTAGCGATACCGACGAGCGCGCACGCTATGAGTATGACGACGGATGGATGCTCATCATCTTGCGTATTCCCTACGTCAAGGAGATACGCTCGCGCACGCCCTACACCACGGTGCCACTGGGTATCATACACAAGCGCGACGTAACCATCACGGTGTGCAATTTCGAGACCAACATGATGCTCGACTTTGTGAGCTACCAGCAAAAACGGGGCGAAGGCTTCACCGACTATGTAGACATGATCTTCAGACTATTCCTCTCAAGCGCCGTGTGGTATCTGAAACGACTCAAGCAAATCAACGCCCTCATAGAACGCGCCAAGCGCAATCTGGACAAGGAAGTGAACAACGAGAGCCTTATCGGACTGAGCCGTCTGCAAGACTCGCTCACTTACTTCATCACATCCATACGCGGCAACGAGAACTTGCTGGCCAAACTGAAGTTTAAACTGCAGGTGGATGAGCTCGACGCCGACCTTATAGAAGACGTGAACATTGAGATGAGCCAGGCCAGGGAGACTACAAACATCTACTCCGACATTCTGGAATCGACCATGGACACCTATTCGAGCATCATCAACAACAACATGAACACCACCATGCGTACACTTACCTCGGTGAGCATAGTGCTCATGTTCCCTACCCTCATATCCAGTTTCTACGGTATGAACCTCATTAACGGATTGGAAAACTACCGATATGGATTTGTCGTCGCACTCATCATTTCGGTTCTGGTTACGGGGGTCTGCTGGTGGATTCTGCGCAGAAAAAAACTCATTTAATAGCCATAAAACAAAAAAAACGTCTGAAAATTAGGAAAAAACAAACTTTTTGCCTAAGTTTGCACCTTATAAACGCATTTGTGGAATACCGAATCATAAACTAAAAAGTAGTAATGATGGACTCTCAAGACAACGCCCTGAACCAGGGAACAGAAGAAGTAAAGGCTGCCGATGCCGCCGCTCAGAACGCGGAGGTAACAGAGCAGACCGGCTCTAACGAGCAAAATAAGCCAGTGGAAAACAATGTGACGGAGCAGAAAGAGGCTCAGCCCGAGCAAAAAGAGGCAGAGCAACAGCCCCAACACAAGGTATACACCTCAAAGAAAGAAATTGTTGAACGCATCAAAGAGATTGCCAACAGCGATGAGACACCCGATAAAAACGAGGTGGAATATCTCAAGTCTACGTTCTACAAGTTGCACTTCGCTGAGCGGGAAGCACAACAAAAAGCTTATCTCGAGGCCGGAGGTGACCCCGAAAAATATCAGGTGTTGTCTGACGAAGATGAGGAGGCTTTCAAAGCTGAGATGTCTATCATTAAGGAGAAGCGCCAAAAAGCCTTCATGGAGATGGAAGAGCTGAAGCAGGAAAACCTGAAAAAGAAGCTCGACATCATCGAGAAAATCAAGGCTATGATTACTTCACCCGAGGAAGCAAACAAAAATTATCAGGAATTTAAGACGCTACAGCAGCAATGGAAAGACATTAAGCCCGTGCCGGCTGAGAATGCCAACGAGCTATGGCGAAACTATCAGCTCTACGTAGAGCAGTTCTACGACCTGCTGAAGCTCAACAACGAGGCACGCGAATACGACTTCAAGAAGAACCTGGAGAAGAAGACACAGCTCTGCGAGGCCGCTGAGAAACTGGCCGACGAGCCCGACGTCATCAGCGCTTTCCATCAGTTGCAGGAGCTCCATCAGGAGTTTCGTGAGACAGGACCCGTTGCCAAAGACCTCAGAGAGCAGATATGGACTCGCTTCAAGGCTGCAAGCACGGTTATCAACAAGCGTCATCAGCAGCATTTTGAGGAGCTTCGCGCCAAGGAAGAGGACAACCTGGCTCGTAAAACGGCACTCTGCGAGAAGGTGGAGGCCATTGCCAAGGAAGAGAACAAGGGCTCGGCCGATTGGGAGAAGCACACCAAGGAGATTATAGAGGTGCAGAAAGAATGGAAGACCATTGGTTTCGCGCCTCAGAAGATGAATGTGAAGATCTTCGAACGCTTCCGTGCTGCCTGCGACGACTTCTTTACGCGCAAGGGAGCTTACTTCAAAGGGCTGAAAGCACAGTTTGCTGAAAACGCTGCCAAGAAGAAGGCTCTGGTAGAGAAGGCCCAGGCACTTACCGACTCAACCGACTGGAAGTCTACGTCTGACAAACTCATTGCCTTGCAAAAGGAGTGGAAGACTATCGGAATGGTGCCTAAGAAGCTCGGCGACAAGCTGTGGAACGACTTCCTCGCCGCTTGCAACCACTTCTTTGAGGCTCGCAACGCCGCCACGGCAGGCACACGCAACGAGGAACATGCCAACCTTGACAAGAAGCGTGAGATAATAGCTAAGCTGCAAGCCTTGCTTGAGAACGCCGGCGACGATGTTCAGCAGAAGGTACAAGAGCTTACCGAGCAGTTCAACAGCGTAGGTCACGTGCCCTACAAGGAAAAGGACAAGGTTTATAAGGCTTATCACGAGGTGCTCGACAAGATATACAACGAGCTGCATGTGTCGGCTGCACGTCGGCGTATGGACAACTTCAAGAACAACCTCAAGCAGGTGGCTGAGCGTGGAGCAAGCGCCTTAGACAACGAGCGTTCGCGCCTCATGCATCATTATGAGCAACTCAAGCAGGAAATTAACACCTATGAGAACAACCTGGGCTTCCTCAACGTGAGCAGCAAGAAGGGCAACAGTCTCATAGACGAAATGAACCGCCGCATACAGAAGCTGAAAGACGAACTTGAAGAAACACGGCAGAAGATTAAGACCATAGACGCAGCTAACAAGGATAAAGACTAAGCAAGGGGCTGATGTTGGCCTTCTTGCCACGCAAGAAAATAAAAAGTCTCCGGCTGGAATATTCATTTTCCAAGCCGGAGACATTTCGTTTATAGTGCACTTTGAATAAGAGTTGATTAAAAAACCATTCCGAGCACGGGGCTTTTCTGCTTTAGGAGAGACGCCCTACGACTCCATTACTATATCCTAATGTAGGAACACTCGTTTGAGCGTCCGCTAAC
>DLDC01000119.1:0-8548 GCA_002480935.1 Prevotella sp. UBA7782
GTATAGTTCATGTGAAACCTCACATTCACCACAGCCGACACGTAACGTGTGTTGGTGCCCAGTTCCTCGGCCAGTTTCTTGGCAGAATAGTTCTTGTCTTTATAGCGTTGATCCATGAGGATAATCTTCAGAATACGTTCTTTCAAATCATCCATCACGCCGGGGCTTACCAGCGAGCGGTAGTGGGCATTCTTTTCTTTCTTTTCTGTGAGATTATATTTGGTCATAACAACTTTGAATTTATGTAAATTATCCAACTGCAAATATAAGAAAAAATCTCGAATTAATCAACTTTTTTCGTTCCCATAGGCTTAATCTAGTTTAAAAAGAAGAAAAATAGAGCAATCTTACAGCAACAATGCCAACGCTCTATCTGCTCCATCAAAAGAATATTGTCTCGCTTTTGGCTTTAGTGTCTTTTTAGACCTACCTTTCAGGTCATTCTCTATACCACCACGAAAGCAGCTTGTTGACCCATGAAATATTGCATCTGAACCACCGGTACGTACTTACGGGCTTGCCGCCAAACGACAGCAGAAAGTCGCGATAGCGATTACGCTTAAACGGTAGTCCCACATTCATGAAGAAGATGTGTTGCTTTCCGTCTTGATAAGCTTGGTTTATCACGTGCCACACCGTGAGCAGACGGGGATGCAGCAATGTGAAGCTCTTCATCCTTGAGCAAACATACCACAGATAGGCATTCCCCTCAGAGTATATCACGGCACTGCCGCCTATGCACGTGTGCTTGTAGAAGGTGCCATATATATGTCCGTTACCCAACCGATGTACGCTCTTGAAGAACTGCTCATTGGGAATATAGCGCGTAGGCTTGAGCCAGAAATATCCTCTCAATGATTTGTAGAAGCTGTGCAGCTCGGCATCATTGGCCACAGCCCGTGTCTCTACACCCTGAGCATAGCTTTTCTTGATGCGCGCCTTCATGCGCTTGTCCAGTCTGTCATAAGGATTCATGGAGTGCAGCGAGTTGTGTATGTGCATCCAAGCTACAGGAAAATAGCCCTCCTCCCTGAAGGCCTTATAACCGAACATCTTACGGCTGATGTCACTGAACTCTATGTTGAGGCATAGCCTGTGGCGCAGAAAGCGCGTAACTTGATGCAGCATAGCTTTGAACACCAAAGGTTTCTCACCCTCATCAGCATATACGCCCTCGCCGTAAACATGAGCCTGATGATACATAAAAGGCGGCAGCAGCATGAGGCGGCGCATCATGATGCCCAGCATGTGCCCTCTCACAGCATGCTTTTCATCATAAGCCACAGTCATAAAAGGTTTTACGCCGGGTGTGTCATAGAGCACGCTAAAGAGCTGGGCACTATGAAAAAAGTTGTCAGATGGCAACTCAGGCAGCCTGTCCGGGTGTGTGATGACCTCTACATGATATGTACGCATATCCTCATAGCTTTCTTTTGGCAAAAATACGACAAATTATTTAATTTTCCAAATATAAAGATAAAAACTCTAAAGATACGTATCAAATTAATCGCTTTTAGCTAACTTTGCACTATTATGAAGATAGTTATGATAGGAGCCGGCAACGTTGCCACCCACTTGGCAACGTCCTTAATGAATGCCGGGCACGACATTGTGCAGATATACAGCCGTACATGGGCCTCGGCTTCAGCTCTTGCCACCTTGGCGGGAGGCGCGGCAACCGATAAGCTCGATGATGTAGTTACCACGGCCGATGTGTATATATTCTCGCTCACCGACAGTGTACTGGGCGAAATCATTCCCCGCATCACCAAAGGCAGAGAGCGCAAGGTTATGGTACACACGGCAGGATCAATGCCCTTGAGCATCTTCGAGGGCATGGCTCTTCATTATGGTGTGCTCTACCCTATGCAGACCTTTTCTAAGCAGCGCAAGGTGAACCTGAGAGAAACGCCTTTCTTCATCGAGGCCAACGATGATTATACCCGCAATTGCCTCATGCAGCTGGCCGGCGATCTCTCCGACAATGTGCGATATGCCACTTCTGAGCAGCGCAAATACCTGCACCTGAGCGCCGTATGGGCCTGCAACTTCACCAACCATTGCTATGCCATTGCGGCCGAAATACTGCAGAAGCATGACATACCCTTCAGCGTTATGCTTCCGCTCATAGACGAGACGGCGCGTAAAGTGCACGAGCTGTCGCCCAAGGAGGCTCAGACAGGGCCGGCCGTACGCTTTGATGAAAACGTAATCAGGGCACAGGCACAGTTGCTGAAAAGCGATCCTCTGGTAAAGGACTTATATGAACGTATGTCTTTAAGCATTAGTAGATTAGCAAAGAAATGATAAACTATAACTTAAAAGCCGTCAAAGCCATAGTCTTTGATGTAGACGGAGTGCTCTCTTGTGCCACTATAGCCATGGACAGCGAGGGTGACCCCATTCGCACCATCAACATCAAGGATGGCTATGCCATACAACTGGCTGTGAAGATGGGCATCAAACTGGCCATCATGACGGGTGGACACAATGAGAATATACGCCGCAGGTATCAGTATTTGGGGGTAGAAGATGTTTTCTTGAAGTGCTCGCAAAAGACCGAAACATGGCATAAATATCTTGCCGAAAACCATTTACAGCCGGAGGAAGTGGTATATATGGGCGACGATATTCCTGACCTTAAAGTGATGAAGTTGGCCGGTTGCCCTTGCTGCCCCAAAGACGCGGCATCCGAGATAAAGGCTGTGGCGAAGTATGTGAGCGACTATACGGGCGGCAACGGTTGCGCCCGCGACATTATAGAGCAGGTGCTTCGCGCTAAGGGATTATGGTTGAGCGATGACAAAGCATTCGGGTGGTAACGCTCAAGGCAACATTTACTATTAATATAGGTATAGACAATGAACACAGAAAAATTCTTACCCAACCCCTATAAGAAAATAATTCTAGCCAGCAAATCGCCCAGACGCCGCGAACTGTTGGCCGGACTGGATCTTGATTTCGAGGTGAAAGTCATTCCGGGAATAGCAGAAAACTATCCTGACTGTCTGCCTTCAGAGCGCATTCCGCAATACATAGCTGCCGAAAAAGCTGAGGCTTACAAGGGCAGCATCGCTCCGGATGAAGTGTTGATTACGGCCGACACCGTAGTGATACTTAACGATGAGATTATGGGGAAGCCCAAGGATGATGCCCAAGCCCGAGAAATGTTGCATAAGCTGAGCGGAAAGACACATCAGGTAACAACAGGTGTGTGCCTCACTACGGTCAGTAGTCAGAAGCAATTCCATGTCACGAGCCACGTAACCTTTAAGTTGCTCTCTGACGATGAGATAGACTATTACGTAAGTCACTATCATCCGCTCGACAAGGCCGGAGCCTATGGCATACAAGAGTGGATAGGCTATGTGGGCGTGACACGCCTTGAGGGAAGCTTCTTCAACGTTATGGGACTGCCCGTGCAGCGCATTTGGGAAGAACTAAAAACCATTAAATGACGCACAGTGCCCTTTCTGCCATCTCAAAGTGCCTATTTCGCATTGCGAAAGTGCCTATTTTGCATGTCAAAAAGGCCTATTTCGCAATTCCCTCATGGCACTTCGGCTGGCGAGAGGCTGCAAGACGCGCCGCGTTATTGCTTATATGCCTTATGGCCAGTAACTTAGCACAAGGCAAGAAGCTAGACAAGGCATTACTAAATCGTATTTTTCACTACCCGGAGATATGGAACGACTCGCTGCCTGACAGCATCCGAAGCAACTCTTACACCAAGGTGCTCTTGCAAGTGCCGCGCCGCAATATGTTGCTGATGTGTGTTCCGTCACTCGTCTACTTGGCCCGCGACCGTCAACGCACCTTTTTCACTGAGAGCTATGGCACCACCATCGTGCGCAGAGACGGCAGAGTGGATAGCCAATACAACATCTGGTTGAGCACAATTTATCATCGACACCGCACATTGCCTAACCTTACGCCTTATTTATTTCCGCATCTTTACAGACCAACACTGTTTAATGACCATATTCTGTCACCTTTCTATGCTGCCAATCATAAGTTTTATAGCTATAAGTTAGAGGAAGACTTTAACGGAAATCCGGTTCTTGCTTTCCATAGTAAGCTTATCAACACTCAGCTCATCAGGCGGGGCAAGGCCCATATAGACTTAGCAACCGGACGTCTCATCGATTTGTGGATGGAGGGAGAATACGATATGGCGCACTTCCGAATAGATGTCACCATGGGTACAGAAGGCATCCGCTCGCTCATTCCGGCGTCTTGCCGCATCCAGGTAAAGATATCCGTCACCGGAAACATCATCCTCTGCGATGTGCTTTCTAAATATGGCCTGCCCCAGTCGCTGCCTGACACGCTCCGCGATGCTGATAATCGTGCGGCCATGGACAGTGTGCGCCCCGTTCAGCTTAAGGTCCTAGAGCGGCAAACCATCAGCCGATATGACTCTGCGCACGCTGCCAACAACACCAGCGACTCGTTGCCAGTCGTTAAGAAACGCAAGAAAAGTGTGGTGAAACATGTGCTATGGGACATCATAGGCAGCAATATGGTCAACAAGATTAATACCTCATTTGATGAAAAGCGAGGCACGCTGCGCTTCGGTCCCATCTTCAACCCTCTCTTTTTCGGTTATAGCAAGCAAAAAGGTGTGGTTTATCGCACCGATATAAGGGGCAGCTACATTTTCAACGGCAACAGTGATTTGTCGCTGAGAATGCGCGCCGGCTACTCCTTCAAGCAGCGTCAGTTTTTCTTTAACCTTCCGTTGCAATATTCTTTCAATAAGGCTCGTAACGGATTTGTACGCATCGAATTATCTAATGGCAATCGAATTACCAACTCGCAGTTGCTTGACAAGATAAAGGATGTGAAGATAGACACTGTGAAATGGAATGAGTTGGGGCTCGACTACTTTAAGGATATGCGTTTCGACTTCTCTTTTAACTACGACGTCATCAAGAGTTTTCTTGGCCTTAGGGCCGGATTTACCAGTCACAGGCGCTCGGCTGTAGATCAGAAAGGATTTAAATTGCTGGGCAAAGATCCCACTTACACCTCGTTTGCTCCCTATTTGCGGTTGCAACTACGGCCACTGACAGACCGCGTGCCATTGGTGGTCACCGCAGAGTATGAGCAAGGTCTGAAGACATTGGGAGGTGAGATAAGCTACGGCAGGCTGGAAATAGACGGTCAGTACCGGCTCAACATGAGCTGCATGCGCTCGTTGCAGCTTCGTTCGGGTTTCGGTTGTTACACCCAAAGAGGTGGCAACGACTATTTCTTGGATTATGACAACTTTCGTGAAAACTATCTCCAGGGAGGATGGAACGATGATTGGTCGGGAGAGTTTGAGCTGCTCAACTCCAACTGGTATAATGCATCCAATTATTACTTCCGCTCCAATGCCACTTATGAGAGCCCTCTTTTGTTCCTTTCGTGGGTGCCCAAAGTGGGGCAAGTGGTAGAGAAAGAGCGCATCTACTTCAGCACCCTTACCGTGAAAGGCCTTTACCCTTATATCGAGGCAGGCTATAGTTTTACCACCCGATTATTGTCTATGGGCATCTTCACAGCCACTTCACCCCATAAGTTTGAGGGTGTGGGCATCAAGATGGGCTTCGAGCTCTTCAATAATTGGTGATAGCAATGCGATGCTTTCAAGTTTTTTTAGTACTTTTGCATTATTCAACCAAATCTAGACATCATGCCCACAACCATGCAAAGAGCAAACACCACCCCGCTTGTGGTATTTAAGGCGAGCGCAGGCTCAGGAAAAACCTTCACTCTGGCAGTAGAATACATATCGCTGTTGGTGCAGGAGCCCGACAACTATAGCAGAATACTTGCCGTGACTTTCACCAATAAAGCTACTGAAGAGATGAAGATGCGCATCATCTCGCAACTCTATGGCCTGGCACAAGGCCTTGCCGGCTCGCAACCTTATTTAGATAAGGTGACAGAAAAGACCGGCTACGACGCGAGAGTTGTGAAGGAGCGTGCCCAAGTGGCACTCACGCAGCTCATTCATCATTACAGCTATTTTCGCGTGCAAACCATTGATGCCTTTTTTCAGCGTGTTTTGCGCAACTTGGCCCATGAGTTGGACCTCACAGCCAATCTGCGCGTAAGTCTGAATGACAACGATGTGGAGGAAGAGGCAGTAGATGATATGATCAACTCTCTGCAAGAGGGTGACAAAAAGTTGGGCTGGATAAGAGACTACATCAACGACAGCATAGATGACGACAAGAGTTGGAACGTCATCAGCCAAATAAAGAGCTTCGGAAGAAATATCTTCAACGACGTATATAAGGACCATGAAAAGGAGATGGACCGCATTTTTGCTTCAGAAGAATTCTTTACCCGCTACACCGGAAGGCTACGAGGCATGGTGAAGACCAACAAAGAAGCCATTGTGTCGGCCTATACCGAGGTGCTGAATGTCATTCAAGACAACGGTTTAGACGATTTCGACCTTTATCCCTATGGCCGACGTGGCAGCGTGCTGAGCTATATCAAACGGCAATGTGAGGGCTACTTCAACGGCTCTCCCACCTCATCAAGGATAGAAGGTTGTCTGGGCGATGCCCGCAAGTGGGCTAAGAAGGGAACATCCAGTACTCAAGAAATTATCAATCTGGCAGAAAACACCCTCATCAACTTACTCAAGAAGGCTGAGAATGAGCGTCTAAGCCGTTGGAACGACTATCAGTCAGCACTTCTGGTGCTGCGGCACATCAACGAGCTCAGATTGTTGCGCTCCATCAGCGATGCGGTAAAAGAGGTGAACAAAGACGCCAACCGCTTTCAGCTGAGCGACACCCAGTCGCTGCTCAAGGCTTTTATGAAGGACACCGATACCCCCTTTGTCTTTGAAAAAATGGGTGCCTACTTGCTGCACATGATGATAGACGAGTTTCAGGACACCAGTACGGTGCAGTGGAATAACTTTAAGTTGCTGCTAGACAACTGTCTGGCACAGGCCGGAAGCCACTCGCTCATCGTGGGAGACGTGAAGCAAAGCATCTATAGATGGCGACAAGGCGACTGGACACTGCTTAACGACATCGATAAGAAGTTTGATAAGAGTGTTATCACTGTAAAGCCGCTCGACGTGAACTACCGTTCGGAGCAGAACATTGTAGAGTTTAACAACATCTTCTTCAAGTTGGCTGCCGACTATGAGATGCAACAGCTCATCGACCAGGGCATACCCGATGCCGAACAACTGCAGCGCGCCTATGACGACGTAGAGCAACTGCCCAACAAGAAAAACGGCAAAGGTAGCGTGACCATCAAGCTTTTGCCCAGCGAAGGTTATGCCGACGAAATGCTCAACCAGCTCATCGGGCAAGTGAAGGAGATAATAGAAAGTGGCATCAAGCCCGACACCATCGCCATACTTATCAGGGCTAATAAGGAAATACCGGTCATAGCCGATGCCTTTCTGAGTCATAACATCACTGACAATGAAGGTAATGCGGTGAAATTGGTGTCGGATGAGGCCTTCAGACTAGACGCTTCGCTGGCCGTAAACACCATCGTAGCCGCCATACGACTGTTATGCCACCCTGAAGATAACCTCACACGGGCCACGCTCGTGAAGAATTACAGGATGAACATCTTGAACGAAGACGTTGCTGAAACGCAGCTTCTACTTGACGAGGCATGGACTCATGTGCCTACAGACGACGAGCTGGCGACCTATCTCGACACGATGCTTCCTCCCGATTATGCAGGTCAACGCGACCAACTGGCAGCTTTGCCGTTGGTAGATCTTGTCAGTAAACTCGCCACAATATTTAATGTAGAGAAGCTGGAGAAGCAACACGCTTACCTTTGTGCTTTCTTTGATCAACTGGACGAGTATGTGCTTGACAATACTGCCAGTTTGGACGGCTTTCTAAATTATTGGGACGAAACGCTCTTTCAGAAAACCATTCAGACTGACGAGGTTAACGGCATCAGGCTTATATCCATACATAAGAGTAAGGGGCTGGAGTTTGACAACGTCATTGTGCCCTACTGCGACTGGCAACTGGAAAACTCACGAAGCATGATTTGGTGCGACAAGAAGCAGCAAGAGCCCTTCAACCAGCTTCCTCTGTTACCTATCGACTTCTCTAAATCCAGTATGGAGGGCACCGTTTTTGAAGAAGACTATCAGCGAGAGCATCTTCAATGCACCGTAGACAATCTCAATCTGCTCTACGTAGCCTTCACCCGACCCAAGAAGAACCTTGTGGTGATCGGAAAACGTAGAAGCAAGAACAGCAAGAATACAGCCAATCCAGCGTCCAACCGCTCTGATACCATAGAGCATTGCCTGCAAGAACTGAGCAACAGACTGCCCGAGTCTACGCTAACGGGTGTTGACAGTGACAGCGAGTGCATCACTTTTACATTTGGCAATCTGCTCACTGACAGCAAGAAGAAAGATGATGAGCAAAGCGAGAACATCTTTGAGGTCAAGCCAACACCCGTCAACCTGGAGTCATTCCCTATGCTGAGCAATCACGTAGACTTCAAACAGAGCACCAAGAGCCGTGAATTGGCTGAGCCGGAAGAAGAG
>DLDC01000119.1:8567-12916 GCA_002480935.1 Prevotella sp. UBA7782
CTGACAAATATTTGCTCTTGGGCAATGTGCTGCACCAGCTCTTCGCAACTATCAGAACAACCGAAGACATAGGGCCGAAGCTCAGACAGTTGCAGGCAGATGGCGTGCTCTACAACGCTGATATAAGTTCCGAAGACGTAGATAAGGCCATTAGAAAGAGTCTGACCAACCCTATAGCAGCCGAGTGGTTCAAGCCCGGATGGAGGCTTTTCAATGAGTGTACTATCCTGCAACGCGGTTCCGACTCGAGCACTATCATTCAACACCGTCCCGACAGAGTGATGACCGATGGCAAGAAAATGATAGTGGTTGACTTTAAGTTCGGACAACCACGGCCTGAGCATCAAGTCCAAGTGAGGGAATACATGACCCTGCTTGGCAATATGGGCTATCAAAACATCTACGGTTATATATGGTATGTGCTGCAAAATGACATTCGCGAAGTGAAACTATAACAACAAAAAAGCAACAAGATGAAGACTTTTCTGCAATACGTAGCTAAATATATTTACACCCACATGGGCAATGATATGGCTCATGTGGCTATAGTCTTTCCTAACAAGAGAGCCTCACTCTTCTTCAATGCGGCACTGATAAATCTCACCGACAAGCCTTTTTGGAGTCCGGCCTATGTCACCATAAGCGACCTCTTCAGAGAATATTCGCCTTACACACTGGCGGATCCCATCACATCTGTGGCTGAACTCTACAAAAGTTATGTGGAGGAAACAGGCGCGACAGAAACCCTTGATCAGTTTTATGGCTGGGGACAACTGCTCTTGACAGACTTTGATGACTTGGACAAGAACATGGCCAATGCCCACGATGTGTTTCGCAACCTGACCAATCTGCATGAACTAGACAGTATTAGCTATCTCACTGATGAACAAAAAGAACTGCTTAACAGATTCTTTAAAAACTTTAGCGGTGACGAGTCGAGATTGCGCAAGCGCTTTCTAGAACTTTGGTGCAAGCTGGAAGACATTTACAACAACTTCCGGCAACGTCTGGCCGAAAAGCAGTTGGCCTACGAGGGTATGATGTATAGAGATGTGATAGAGCACAACCGGCTGAACCTTGACTATGACTATTATTGCTTTGTAGGCTTCAACTTGCTGCACGTTGCTGAACAAAAGCTCTTTCACATTGTTAAGGGTCAGGGCAAAGCACTCTTCTTTTGGGATTATGACAGCTATTACTTACATGGTAAGGAGGCAGGCACCTATATTAGTAAATATCTTGATAAGTTTCCGAATGCATTACCCAACGGCGATGAAGATATTTACAATAACTTCACCAAGCCCAAGGACATCAGCCTGGCTGTGGCATCAACAGAAGACATTCAGGCCCGATACATCAGCACGTGGCTCCGGCATAACAACCGCTATAAGGATGGCAATCAGACCGCTATTGTGCTTTGTGATGAAAATTTGCTGCAAACCGTGCTTCACAGTCTGCCTGAACAGATAGATGGCGAAAAGCTTAAGGTGAATGTTACGATGGGGTTGCCCTTGCAACAAACGCCCATAACAGCTCTCATCATGTCTTTGCTGCACCTGCAAAATCAGGGTTATGCCTACACACAGCAAGCCTTCAGACTGAAATATGTGAATGCCATCTTGCGCCATCCTTACGCACGCATGCTCTCGCCTAAGGCTCAGAACCTTCTTATGCAGCTCAACGCAAGTCACGTATATTATCCAGATCTCAAACAGCTACAAGCCGATGAAGGATTGGCCCTGATATTTACTACTTTCAGTAGAGCGAAAAACCAAGACGAGACTAACCTGCTCATGGTGAGATGGATGGCTGAGATAACACGACAGGTGGCCATCAAGGGCAAGAAGGAAAAGGATGATCTCTTCCATGAATCAATATACAGAATGTACACTCTGCTTAACCGACTGGCCGACTTGCTCTCTCCACAAGAACCTGACGGACGCCCAGAACTGAGCATAGACAAGACAACGCTTGAGAGACTGCTCAATATGCTTATCCGCTCTACCAATATTCCTTTTCATGGAGAGCCTGCTGTAGGTATACAGATAATGGGTGTGCTGGAAACCAGAAACCTAGACTTCAAGCATGTCTTGATGCTCTCTACAAATGAGGGTGCCATGCCGGGCGGAGTAGACGATGCTTCTTTCTTGCTCCATAATATTAGAAAGGCTTTTGGACTGACGACAATAGATAATAAGGTGGATATCTATAGCTATTATTTCCACTCCCTCTTGCAACGAGCTGAAGACATCACCATAACCTATAACAACTCTACCGACGGACTCAATACGGGAGAGTTAAGTCGCTTTGTGCTCCAACTCATGATAGAGTTGCCTACACCCATCAAACGGTTGGCCCTGCAATCAGGTGACGAGCCTTTGATTACGGCGCCACGCGCAGTACAAAAGACGCCCCTTGTCATGCAGAGGCTGAAGAACAGTCTCAAGTTTTCTCCAACAGCCATCAATAACTATATCAGATGCGAACTGATGTTCTTTTATAAATATGTGGCCGGCATAAGAGAGCCTGACAATAAGGATGATGACGACATAGACAATCGTGTTTTCGGTAACATCTTCCATCGTGCTGCACAACTTATGTACGAAAATCTGCTGCCAGCCGACATGATAACGGCAGATGACATAGACAAGCTGCTGAAAGGAAGGGCCGGCACAACCATGGTAAATGCTCAAGGAAAGGTGTGCACCCTGAAAGGGGTAATTAGTCAGGCATTTGCCGAGTGCTTCTTCGGAATGCCAGAGGGTACCGTAAACCACCCGCCGCTCAACGGACTGCAGCTCATCAATGAGAAAGTGATAGAGAAATATCTGCGACAGCTGCTGCGCATAGACCGTAAACTGGCACCTTTCAGGGTGATAGGACATGAACTGAAGGTGAGCAAGAACATCAAGGTGGGCTCAGACGTCCTGACTATTGAAGGACGCATAGACAGGCTCGACCAAATAAATATAGGAACGTCGGCTGAAAGGCTCAGGGTGGTTGACTATAAAACGGGCAACAGGAAAGCTAAACCTGTAGATGATATCGCTCAGGTCTTTAGTCGCAGTGCTATCGGCTCTAAGCATGCTGATTACATCCTTCAGACCATGCTCTATTCGCTCATAGAGAGTAAGGACGATGCACGAAACAATCCCCGGCACTTGCCTGTGAGCCCAGCCCTGCTATTCATTCAACATGCCGGGGCTGATGATTATAGTCCTGTGCTGCATTTAGGTAAGGATGAGATAACCAATATAGAAGTTCTTCGAAATGATTTTGAGGAAGAGTTGGCCAATCTGCTCGGTAAGCTGCTAGATGCGTCAGAACCTTTCGTGCCCACCGATACCGCTACCCTGTGTACCTATTGCCCGTATGCACAATTATGTGGAAAGAATATTGTCAAGAAGAAGAATTAAAAGCTGCTGTCTGCTAGCTATTGCCAACATGTTGGCGTGACTCTTCTTTGATGTTTATGTCTTGCTAATCAATAAAAATATCGGAAGTAAATGGTTGAAATGTGGGTGAGATGTGGGTGAGATGTGGGTGAGATGTTTCCTTGTCTATTCTACCATCTAACTACCTGTGCTATAGATTCTTACCAGATGGGTGAGATGGGTGGAATAGGTTTTACGGCATTTTTTGTTTAGAATGCTTCGGATGATACTTCTTTCATGTACAATATATGTTGTGTCACGACATAGGCCCTATATGGTGCCCCGTAAGAACCAATCGAGTAGGAGGTAAATACTAATCATAGGTGTTTATCTCCTACTTTCGTATTTACCGACCTCTCACACCACCGTACGTGCCGTTCGGCATACGGCGGTTCCTATTTTGGGTACCATTCGAGATACGCCCCCATTAAAGTTGCATACCCTGCCCTACATAAATGCTCTTTTGTTATGGCTCTATGCAGTATGTAGCTATCAGCTATTCGCCAATAGCCTTTGCGAGTATTACCCCATTCGTATGCTTTGTGTTTACTAATACCACATCTGATGAGGTTTGCCACTTTTGTCTTGACTCTCTTCCAAGATTTCCATATACACATACGTATTCTACGTCTTAACCATTCGTCTGTTTCAAGTAAAAGACGTTTCATATTGGCAAGATGATAATAACCTACCCACCCTTTTATGTATTCTTTCAGTTTTTGCTTTCTCTTGGCATATCCCCAACCATTGCTGCGACTTGTCAGTTCTTTCAACCTTGACTTCATCTTGGCTTTGGATTTTGAATGCACCGTGAGTTGGCATTTGCCTTTCATCACATAAAAGGAGTAGCCGAGGTATTTCACTCCTCGCACATACGACACTACAGTCTTTTCCTTGTTGACTTTGAGATATAGA
>DLDC01000119.1:13056-13876 GCA_002480935.1 Prevotella sp. UBA7782
TTACTCAACAATGGACTTAGAGGTCCGCCTTGAGGCGTTCCTTCCTCGCTCGCTTCAAATAAACCTTTGTTCATTACACCACTTCGGAGATATTTGTGTATAAGACTGACCACTCTGCCGTCTTTAATGGTACGGCTGAGGATTTCTATGAGTTTGCTATGGTTCACTGTATCGAAGAAGCGTTCAAGGTCAAGGTCAACTACATATCTGTAGCCTTCGTTGATTATCCTTCGCGCTCCTCGTAGTGCGTCATGGCATCCTCTTCTCGGACGGAAGCCGTAGCTCGTCTTGGAGAATTGGTTCTCATAGATGGGAGTCAATACTTGGTTTACGGCTTGTTGCACCAGACGGTCTACTACTGTAGGTATTCCCAACAGGCGCATCTTGCCATTGTCTTTGGGTATTTCTACCCTTTTCACTGGGTTCGGACGGTAAGAACCGTCCATCAAGGAACGAATGAGTTCATCCTTGTTGGTCAATAGCCATGGGAGTAACTGCTCGCATGACATCTTGTCGATACCACCACAGCCTCTGTTTCTCATAACCGCCTTGTAGGCTCGGTTGAGATTTGCAGGACTAAGGATTTGCTCGAAAAGGTGTTCCTTGTCGAATGGTACTTCCACGATGTTGTCTTCACACATCCACATAAAGGTCTGCACTCCCCCATACCATTCGGTTTCCGACCTATCTCTTTGGGGGCAGCCATTAACTTGGGATAATGTTTTCTGCATTCTTTCCTTCATGAGGTATGTTTCAATTACTATCGCTTAATTGTTAGGTTCTGCCCTTCGTGCAGCGTTATCGAGTATTGCACTACTAT
>DLDC01000195.1 GCA_002480935.1 Prevotella sp. UBA7782
CGCGCCTGGGACTTATCAAATATGTGATGGCACTGATGAACGGAGCCCGCCTGGGCATTGCAGCACAGAGCGTGGGCGTGGAGCAGGAGGCCTATAACGAGGCCATTGCCTATGCACGCGAGCGCAAGCAGTTCGGCAAAACCATCATCAACTTCCCCGCTGTTTACGACATGCTGTCGCGTACCAAGGCCAAGTTGGATGCCGGACGTTCTATCCTTTATCAGACAGCACGCTATGTAGACATCTATAAGGCACTGGAAGACATCTCGCGCGACCGCAAGCTTACGCCTGAGGAACGCCAGGAGATGAAGAAATACAGTCGTCTGGCTGATGCCTTCACACCTCTAGCCAAGGGCATGAACTCTGAGTATGCCTCTCAGGCTGCCTATGACGCTATCAGCGTTCACGGTGGTTCTGGCTTCATCATGGAGTATAAGAGCCAGCGCCTGTATCGCGACGCCCGTATCTTCTCTATCTATGAGGGTACGACACAGTTGCAGGTGGTGGCTGCTGTGAGGTATATCACCAACGGAACCTACCTGGGCATTATGCGTGAGATGCTGCAAAATGAGGTGGCCGACGACTTGAAGCCGCTGCAGAAGCGCGTGGCTGACATGGTAGACGCTTATGCTGAGGCTGTAGACTACGTTAAGGCTGCCGACAATCAGGAGCTGCACGACTTCCTGGCTCGTCGCCTGTATGACATGACGGCCGACATCATGGAGGCTCTGCTCATTCTCGACGATGCCACACGTGCACCCGAGCTGTTCGCCAAGAGCGCCAACGTGTTTGTGCGTCTGGCTGAGGAAGAGGTGAAGGGCCACTGCGACTACGTGAAGAGTTTCAAGGCTGAAGACCTCGACAGCTTCCGCGCTGAGTAAGAAAAAAGGGTCGTCAGGGTGACTACACCTTATATATAACGGCATGACCGACGCAACAATGCGGTATGCCGGAGACTCATGGGGCAGGCCGAACTGTATTGAGCAGTTCGGCCTGTTGCTGTTTTATGGCAAACGTTTGATATATGTGCTTTGTAAAAAAAATAGGATGGTAATCTTGTGAAATACTGATAATCTTTGTAATTTTGCAACAAAAAAGAACGTTTTGTTATATTCCTGGCTTATAAAGTTTTCAGAATAGAATTATTAGCGAACGGAAGATGACAGGAAAACGTACTGATTATCATCAATTGTATATGAGAACAAGGTTTATATCCTCCCACTTGGCTTTTTTTGCATGGGCAATGGTCAGCCTTATAATCCCGGCTTGCCTTAGGGCTGCGCCTATGCCTACGGTGCCAACAGACAGTTTGCGCACTGCCGACTTGCTTTTTGTGCTTAACTACAAGGGCAATGCTATCACTGAAGTGACACAGGGTGTAAATGCTATGCCCATCGACCATGTGGGCATCGTGCTCCGTTCTGACACTGGTGTGTTTGTTATGGAGGCTACACCGGCACGCGGCGTTGCGCTCACGCCTTTAGCTTCGTTCGTCAATCAAAACAGTCTGGCAGGCCATACCTGCAACATCGTGGTGGGAAGGTCACGCAAGGAGATAGACGTGAGGCGCCTGATGGATAAGTGGAGGGCTTATTGTGGCCTGCCGTACGACTCACTCTACCTGCCCGACGACCGCCAGATGTATTGCAGCGAGCTGGTGCAGAAGATGCTCTTCGACACCAACGGGCAGCCCGTATACGGCACCATACCTATGTCTTTTCACAATGCACGGGGCAAGATAACCCGCTATTGGAAGATGTTTTATCACCGGCGGGGCATGAAAGTGCCTGAAGGTGAGCCTGGAACCAACCCCGGGCAACTATCACGCGATGCCAACACAGCCATCTTAGGCCTGCTTATGGCTGTGCCCCAGGGCAGGTGCTGCCATGATACGGGCACCTCGGGCCGATAACCTTAGGTGTGACGGCAGCCTGGATATATGGTTTGGTGCCAAGCTATCGGCTTTATGAGGCGGCCGTACCCTTATTCGCATATCCTTTAACGGGCAATTTCGGACTACAAGATTTTGAAACCTTAAGACTACATTATAACAGATGAGAAAGAAGATTGAGCTATTCATCAGCAAACGGGCTACAACGCAGATAGAAATGATGCGGCTTGTTACCTTTTTAGTCGGTACTCTCATGGCTGTGGTGGGTGCGTTTCTTCACCCTTTCATAGGCATCAGAGATTCATTGTATGGTTCTTTAACTATTGGCATGTCGTGTTCTGCACTCTTGTGGCTGGTAGTCTATCTGTCAGGCAAGTTGCCTCTTGCCAAGTGTGCAACGGCTTCTGTTATCTGCTCACAGCTCATCATATCCGCTCGCATCGTTATCCTAGCCATCACAGCTCATAAGGGTTGTGAGGTGGCCATCATCAATAACGAAATCATCTCGTTCAGCGTTCTCCTCGTCAGTTGCCTGTGTATGCTGAAGGAAGGCACCATCAGCGTGTGCCTTATTTTTATAGTTGGCACATCGACAGCCTATCTTGTTAATCCCTCAGCCGTGGTTCCGCGGGTCATGAACCTGTTTGTCTTCAACGAGTTATTTCTGCTTTTATATACGCTAGTTGCCCTAAGAATGGCTAAAAAGGCCAAGACCAAGTTCTTTAAATATAAGGAGCAGCAAACGGCCATCCTGCTGGATATGTTCAATATGAGCCATGTTGAGATGATGGCTCTCATGCAACTGTCGCGCGACAAGAGCCAATATAGCGATGTGAACAAGGACATCGTGAAGAAACTAACCGAGCAAACGCAAAACAACATCATCAAGCTGGGGCAGTACCTATCGGCCCACAAACGCGACAAATGCATTGACATCGGTCACATCTTCCCCGACCTGTCGCACACAGAACAAGATGTTTGCCGGCTTGTGCTGAAAGGTTACACCCTCAAGGAGATAGCTACAGCCATGAATAAGAGCACATCTAACATCAGTACGGTGCGAGGCAATATTCGCAAAAAGCTGGGTCTGGAGAAAGAAGACGACCTGAAGTCTTTCCTGGAGAGTGCTGCCGGCGGTTATTAGCCGCCCGTAGGGTCATGTAAGGGTGGGGGAGTGACGGAGCGTGCCGTGTCGCCAAGCATCAATAAAACCTAAATATAGCCTTTCGTTGATACAAAGAAAGGATTGGTTGAAAGTTGGTTGTCTGAAGCTAAACTTTCGGCCTTGCAGTTCATCATAGAGTTAAAGAGCACTGAAAAGCAGTGCCGTAACAAAGGATTTAACTCAAAACAGAAAGATTATGAAGAAAATGATGATGACTATGCTGGCCCTGCTCTGCATGACGGTAGCCAGCGCGCAGCAGACAGTAGCAAGCAGCAGACAACCCCGACAGTTTGATGCCACCACGCAAACCAGCCTTATGGCTGAGAAGTTGGGGCTCAGTTCGGACCAGAAGACCACGGTGGAGGCTCTGAACAAAGAATATGCTGAACTCTTCACACGTCCGCAAATGCGCCGCGCCACGCAGGGAGGCAGCTCTACTGACGGGCGTCCTGAGCTCACCGATGAGCAGAAAGCCCAGATGAAGGCCAATATGGAGGCTCGCCGAACCAAACGCGAAGAGTATAACACCAAGCTCAAGAGCATCCTCACCGACACACAATATCAGAACTATCAGTCGCAGATGCAGAGCAGGAGGGGCCATCGGGGCGGCCAGCATAGTGGTCAGCGTGGCGACGAGTAAAGACATATATCATAGTAAGGCAATCAACATGAGAGGGACGGAGCATCGTGACAGACGGCTTCGCCCCTTCTTTTTGCCGCTGAAGCGCCTGCCGTGAGGACCTTTCGAAGCGTCATGAGACCTGAAAAAACTATTTGGCCGTTTGCCAAGAAATGCTTAACTTTGCATCGATACAAAAACATTAGGACGCAATATGAAAGTTTTATTGATCAATGGCAGTGCACATAAGGAGGGCAACACCTTCACGGCGCTGAGCGAAGTGGCCAGAACACTTCAGGCCGATGGTATAGAAACCGAGATAGTACAGCTTGGCAACAAGCCCGTCAGGGGCTGCATAGCCTGCGGAGGATGCAAGCGCAACGGCGACGGACGATGTGTGTTCGACGACGATGTGTGCAACAGTATATCCGCAAAGGCCGAATCAGCCGATGCCTTTGTGTTTGGTTCGCCCGTTTATTACGGCCAGCCCAACGGCGCCTTGCTGGCCGTTGTGCAGCGAATGCTGATGAGCAACAACCAGAACTTTAAGTATAAGCCCGTGGCCAACGTGGCTGTTTGCAGAAGAGGTGGGGCTACGGCTTCCTTCCAGACCATGAACATGGCCTTCAACATGCTCTCCATGCCACAGGTAACCAGCCAATATTGGAACATAGCCTACGGTCAGAAGCCCGGTGAGGCTGCACAAGACGGCGAGGGTATGCAGACCATGCGCGTGCTGGCACACAACATGTCGTGGATGCTGAAGAAGATGCATGGCGTGCCAACCACCGACAAGCCCGAGGGCGAAGAGTGGGCTCCGATGAACTTCATCAGATAAGCACACGGGTATGAGCGCGCAACTCTACATACTATCCATCCGTCTTCATGCTGCGTCAGACGCATGTCGTAGATGTTGGTAGCGGGAATAATATCCTCCGGCATGGTGACGGGCCCGTCCCAGAAGCGGAAGTTGTCTATGCCATTAGGACTTTCGGCCACAGCAAAGAAGCTTGCGGCCGGCTCCTTCCACACGGGCCACGACAGCGAACGTGCCATTCCATTTCATTTCATGGCACCGGCATTGAAGACAGCCTCCATCATGATGCGCTGCTCAAGATAGGGATTGTCCTTCTCTGATAGATCGTAACGCCATTCCGGTGGAGTGTGCTGTGCGGTGAGAACAGGAAACTTAGCGAAGCTTACGCCTCGACCTGAGTAGTTGGAACCGGCCTTTAACGAGCGTTGCTAATTGCCTATGTCCGCGCGGAAGGGCACTACGGGCAGTCCGTAGGTGCTTCGGATGTTTCCGGGCATGAACGCACGATAGCCATATTGCACTTTCTTAGGCGCTGCCACCTCCTTGGCAACTACATAGATGCTGAGGTCGTTTTCCTTAATCATGGCCTGTGCGGGATAGAACTTGCCGTCGTCACCGGCTATCTCAAAGCCGCTGATGTCGTCCATACGCGAGAATCCGTTGTCTGCATGTTTGAAGAAGATGCGCACCGTGTCGTTAGATACCGTGCAGTGGTCGTAAGTAGGATAGTCGGTGTTGATGTCCTTCAAGCCATAAGTATTGTTCAGTGCCATGTAAGCCAGTCTGTAGCCCACCTGCCGCTTCTCGTGCGGATGAATCTGCCGCGCCTCGAATGGTTCTACGAGGTCATTGATACATATACACCCGGCATTCTCTACGTCACGTCCGATACGGTGCTGAGCGTCACGGAGCAATGGGGCACTGTCATAAGGGCCGTAGCCTGCCCATGGCGCTATCTCTGAGAGATAGAAGGGTAATGAGGCAGGCGAACCGCCAAACTCGTCGCGGAACACCTTTATCATCGTCTTCATACGGTCGTAATAGGTGCTCTTGCCCACATTGGACTCGCCCTGATACCAGATGAAACCGCGGATGGTGTAGTGGCGCACGGGGTGGAGCATACCGTTGTACATTATCAGCGGGGTGTAATATCCCCACCACTTGCCATTCCAGCCACGCTTCAGCTCCTTCGGAAGGTCAATATCCTTGTAGGTCTCAAGTATTTGTCGCGGCGTCCAACCTTCCACGCTGCTGCCGCCCCATGCCACGGTAAGGATGCCGACAGGCACCTGCAAGACACGCTCCATCATCTGGGCATAAAACCATGCTGTGGCACTCATGCTTTTAGCTGTAGCCGGTGAAGGCACTTGCCACCGGCAGCCGCTCACCCATTCTTGTGGCGTAGTGGCTCCCGTCTTGGGTACCGTGGCCATTCGTATCTTGCCGGCCCACTCACCGGCTGTCGCTATTTCTTGGCTGGCATTGCCGACCGGACAGTTCCGGAAGCCACTCAATGGCATTTCCATATTGCTCTGTCCACCTGCATACCACACCTCACCGATGAGGATGTTTCCTAGTTTCACGCTGTTGGCTTCTTTGTCTCCCTTCTCGGTGATGACGATGGTTTGTGGTGTAAAAGATGCCTTCGGTGTGGCTACTGTCAGCAACCATGTGCTGTCTTGCAAGGCTGTTGTTCGAAAGATACGGTTTGTCCAACTGCATCTTACCTCTACTGTAGATTTGGGAGTGGCCTTACCCCAAAGCCGTGCCTCGGTCTGCTGTTGTAACACCATGTTGTCACTCACCAAATCTGGCAACACTATTTTGGCCTTGGCACTTATCATAGAAGCCAGGGCTATGGCTGTCAAAACGATTCTACTTTTTTTCATTTTGTTATTTTATTGATATTCTTAATTGCTTCTTTCACTACTTTCATCGTGCTCTTGTCAACAACAAACACGCTGTTCAGTCCTTGCGCTTCCTGGNNCCTGGCTGGGGTCGCCACAATAGTCGTCGCCCTGCTGCCAATGCTCGTGGCGCGGCTTGGCATGTCCGCCTCATGCCCAGAAATTGCACCCGGCAAACTTTCCGCCAGCTTTTGCATTATCAGCAACAAGGGTGAAGACATACCTATAATAGGCGTCGCGTGCCGTTGTCGGCGAACCGGGAACGAAGGAAAAGTTGTCACGGGGATAGCCGAACTCTTCCATGACGAGCGGCTTGCCGATACTGTAGCAGATGTGCAGATGGCTGTCTATATACGCCTTGGTGTTGGCTTCAGCTTGCTCTAAGTCCTTGCGAAGCCTGTCCTTCGACGCCCACCCCATGTTGGCCGGGAGAGGGCCAGAATTATTCTTGCATACTGTTTTAATGTCATGGTTAGTGAACTGGTTTTTGTTTTCTTGCCGCTAATTTAGTAAAAAAAAGCGGATAAGCGGCATAACGCATCATTTATTTTGCTTTCTCGCAAGTAAAGTGTCAGTGATTGATAGGAAAGTACCAACAGATTGGGGCTTAGGACGCAACATCCTCATAGCATGAAGTTTTTTGCTTGTTTTCTATATTGTGCCGGTGGGCTGGCAAAAATCCTTGAAAACCAAGATGTTGTTATGTGGGGAAAGCCCGGTCTACGTTGGGACTTAATCAAAAAAGTCAAGGGTCTAGTACGCCAATGCGGTTCTTGTTGGCAGTTAAGATCGTTTAGTTGCTCTGTGGCAGCACCCGGACCGTAAGTAGGCGGGAAGATGAGGGCAGAGCGTATAATAGTTTCACAATGCGTGGCACAGTGCCCTTTTTGCGTTGCTGAAACGCCTGTTTTGCCTGGTCAAAATGCCTGTTTGGCGTTGTAAGAACGGCCTTTTTACAACCCATCAAAAGCTTGTTCACGAAAAAACACCGCATTTTCTATTCCACCCATCCCACCCATATAGTATAACTTTGTATATCAGATAGATACATAGATGGTGACAGCGCAAGGCATCTCACCCATATCTCACCCACATCTCACCCATTGGGACGCGGTTACGGTAATTGCACACAGCAACGTGCGCCATGGTATGTGGGGGATATATGCGTTGATGATTTTTGAAGGCACTTCGCTTGTGGACGCACCATGCTATGCGGTGAATATATGCGTTGATGATTTTTTATGGCCCTTCGCTTGCGGACGCACCACGTACGTCCCTACATTTAGGATAGGAAAATGGGTTTGGTGTATGAGGGGATGCCGCCTATTTTCTGTAAGCCTTAGGAGTCTTGCCGGTGTGCGCCTTGAAATATCTCGTGAAAGCAGACTGGTCGGTGAAGTGGAAAGCGAGTGAAATCTCCTTCAGGCTTTGGGTAGTAGTGACGAGCGCGAGCTTTAATTGTTGCACGCGGTAATCGTTGATGAGATGTTTGGCAGTTAGTCCCGTATGCATCAAAGCTATTTTTCCCAAGTATTTACTGCTGATATTCATTCGTTCGGCATAATATGCCACCTCATTACTTTCCTTATATTCTTCTTCTATGAGCTGCATGAACCTCGCGAAAAGCTGGCGGTTGCGTGGCGACTCTTCAGGATGCGTGTGTGCTTGGTTGGGGTTATGGCGCGTAAAGTCGGCGAAACCCATAAGGAAGGCTTGTAAGAGATGTGTCGTGATGTTGTCTTTCGACTTGAAAAACGTGTTGGTATGGTAAAACCGGAACATGTCGAAGAGCCCCTTCACCACGTTTTGTATCAAATCGTTATTAGAGCAGAGACGGTCGTCACGCAGCTCCCTGTATATCTCGTGCTCTATGTTCATACTGGCTGCACGTAGCACTTCGGGCGAGTAGATGATAACTTCAGCCAGGAAGTCGTCTGACACGTTCTTCCATTGAGCGATGTCGTTGGGATAGAAACAGATGAAGCTGTCTTTTGTCAACAGCCATTGCCCGAAATTAATGTGAATGTCGGCGTGTCCGCTCTTACACAGCATCATAGCGCCGAAGGCTATGGCATGTTCTTCGGTAAGCAAGTCGCTTGGGGTTATCTCGTTGAAGAATGTCGTTCTCGTTATATCTTCTTTCATAGGTTCATCTAATGTCTGTATTTCCTGTTTATGCTGCAAATTTACAAAAATATTGGCATATTGTTCCGTTTTTGTCAAAACTATGTGAATTAATGTTTAACGTCTCTGTCGGAANNGCAGGATTAGCCGTAACTTTGCACTCGATTTTATAAGGATAACCCTCAGAATCATATAAAAGAAGTATGAAAAAACGATTGATATTAGCTGTGGTTATTGCTACAGCTTGTTTGCGGAGTGCCATGGCACAGACTCCGCGTGCGTTAGACATTCAGGGCCTTTTTGGTCTTATCGATTCCAATAATAGTAGTGTGCGCGTGAGCAAGAGTGCCATAGAGGCCGCACGCCATGAGGTTGAGGCTTCCAAGAGTCAGCTTCTGCCCGACATCAACGCTCAGGTGTCGGCCAGCTTTCTGGGCAACGCCTTGCTCACCGACCGTGACTTTGGTGAGGTGCACGGCCTGCATTCTCCCCACTTCGGCAATACGTTTGTGGTAGATGCCCGTCAGACCATCTACAGCGGCGGCGCGCTGACAGCCGGCATCAGGATGTCTGAGCTGGGGCTTGAGAAGGCAGGCATAGCCTCTGACCTGACGGTGCAGCAGCAACATTTCCTGGCATTAAGCCAATATCTTGATTTGGAGAAGATAGCCAATCGTGAGCAGGTGGTGAAGAGCAACATCGAACTGACCAAAAAGATCATCAGCGACATCGAGGCGCGGCATCGTCAGGGCGTCGCCCTGAAGAACGACATCACGCGCTACGAGTTGCAGATGCAGACCTTACAGCTCGAGCTGACCAAGCTCCGCAACCAGCGCGCCATCGTCAACCATCAGCTCTGCGTCTCTTTGGGCATTGCCACCTCTGACTCTATTGTCCCCACGGAGCATGTTGCCGACAAGACGTTTGCCCGTGACGCCCATGCTCAGTGGCAGTCAGTCGCCATGTCGAGTCCTACTTTGCGCATGGCCTCGGTAGATGAGCAAATGGCTGGTCAGAAAGAGAAACTGGCAAAGAGCGAGCTGCTGCCCAAAGTGGCGGTGGTGGCACAGAACAATTTCAATGG
>DLDC01000081.1:0-759 GCA_002480935.1 Prevotella sp. UBA7782
ATCTTCAACGACAACGGCACCATATCAGAGGCGGCAGGCCTCTACGTGGGCATGGACCGCATGGACGTGCGCAAGCAGATTTCAAAAGACTTGCAGCAGGCCGGACTGATGGAGAAGATAGAGGACTATGACAATAAGGTGGGCTTCTCTGAACGCACCAATGTGCCCATTGAGCCCAAGCTTTCCACACAGTGGTTCCTCAAGATGCAGCACTTCGCCGACATCGCCTTGGACCCCGTGATGAACGATGATATCGTGTTCTTCCCCAAGAAATACAAGAACACTTACCGCCACTGGCTTGAGAATATCAAAGACTGGTGCATCAGCCGACAGCTTTGGTGGGGTCACCGCATACCGGCTTACTACTTCACCATGCCTGATGGCAAGCGCAACTACGTGGTGGCCGAGACGGCCGATGAGGCGCTGGCTGAGGCTCAGAAGCTAAACCCGGCGGTGAAGGCTGCCGACCTGGAGCAGGAGAGTGACTGCCTGGACACATGGTTCTCGTCGTGGTTGTGGCCTATCTCTGTATTTGATGGCATCAACAACCCCGATAATGAAGAGATAAAATATTATTATCCCACATCCGACTTGGTTACCGGACCCGACATCATCTTCTTCTGGGTGGCCAGAATGATTATGGCGGGATACGAATATCGCGGCACCTATCCTTTCAAGCACGTCTACTTCACCGGCATCGTGCGCGATAAGCTGGGCCGTAAGATGTCTAAGTCGCTTGGCAACTCGCCCGACCCCATC
>DLDC01000081.1:768-2540 GCA_002480935.1 Prevotella sp. UBA7782
GCCGACGGCGTGCGCATGGGCATGATGCTCTCAGCTCCCGCGGGCAACGATATTCTCTTTGATGAGAGCCTGTGCGAGCAGGGCCGCAACTTCAACAATAAGATTTGGAATGCCTTCCGCCTGGTGAAGGGCTGGCAAACAGCCGACGTGGCACAGCCCGAAACGCTGAAAACAGCCGTGGAGTGGTTTGCTGCCAAGCTCAAGACGGCCAATGAGGTGATGGAAGAGCAGTTCCGCACTTACCGTATCAGTGAGGCTCTGATGACCGTTTACCGCTTGTTCTGGGACGAATTCTCCAGTTGGTATCTCGAAATGGTGAAGCCGGAGTACGGAAAGCCCATCGATAAGACCACGTATGAGGCTACGCTGCACTTCTTCGACGTGCTGCTTAAGATGCTGCATCCTTTCATGCCTTTCATCACAGAGGAACTTTGGCAGCATCTCTACAACCGTGGCGAGGGCGAAAGCATCATGTTGGCAACGCTCAACGTGCCTGCTCCCACTGATGCCGAGCGCAAGCTGGTAGATGATATGGAGGTGGTTAAGCAAATCATATCGGGTGTTAGGGCTGTGAGAAATCAGAAAAACATCGCCCAGAAGAATGTGCTGACGCTTCACGCCATCAACGCCAATAAGTCTGAACGCTACAACGGCATCATCATTAAGATGGCCAACCTGGATAAGATAGAGGTGGTGACGGAGAAGCAAGCTACCGCCTCGCAGTTCATGGTGGGCACGGAAGAGTTTGAAGTGCCGGTGGGCAATCTGATAGACGTGGCCGCTGAGGTGGAGAAGGCACGCAAGGAGATAGCTCACTTGGAGGGCTTCTTGCAGGGTATACGCAAGAAGCTGGGCAATGAAAACTTCATTGCTCATGCGCCGGAAGCCGTTGTGGCCCGCGAAAGAAAGAAGGAGAGCGACTCTTTGGAGAAGATAGCTTCGCTGAAAGCTACCATAGAGGAACTGGAAAAGAAATGACGATTTACTATAGAAAGGGTCAATTCATGCTTGAGTTGACCCTTTTATATTTTTCAAAGTAGGTGAGCGCTTATTCGTAATCATCTACTACGGCATTGACAAAGTCCATCATGGGCTTCATCACCTTGAATATCCGTGCGGCTTCTTTCGTCCATTCGTTTCCCTCAAAGAAGTCATCAGGCACGGCATGCCAGCACGAATAGTCTTTCATGCGCAGGTAGTCAAGATACTTATAGTCGCGAGGAAAGCCCTTGGGAGCCGTCTTCAGCGCTGTCATACCAAATCCCTTATTGCTCACCTTGTCCTCTTCCCACGTGCCTTCGTTGGGATAACCGAAGTTGTGGACAAACTCTCCACTTGTCACAATCTTGAGCCAGTCCTTCTCATTGGCCATGATCTCATTGCGGCATGCCGTTAGAATGTTGGTAGGCAGCCAGTAAACACCACCGCCCAGGAAGCATTTCCCCGGCTCCATGTGGATGTAATAGCCTCCATGCAGGCTCTTCTTGCCTTTTGCGGAGATATATGCGCCAAAGTGACGCTTATAAGGCGACTTGTCGGGCGAGAACCTGATATCACGATAGAAACGGTACATACAGTCTTTGGGTGTGAGATAGGCGATGCTTGAATCGAAGTGGGAGATGGCCTTGATGGCCTCGCCCACGCCCTGTTCGTATGATGCCAGTGCTGCCTGATAGTCTTTTTTATGTTCCTGAAACCACGGTCTGTCGTTGTGAGCGGCTATGTTTCTCAGAAAAGTCATGATGAGTTTTGTGTCCATTTTGCTTGTTTCC
>DLDC01000160.1 GCA_002480935.1 Prevotella sp. UBA7782
AATGCCTTTCCTTGTGCGTCTTTTTCCTTGTATTGCTGGGCTCCGAGCACTACTGTCTCGATGCCGTTCTGACGGTTTATGTGGTCTATCACTTTGTCAAGGCGCTGCATCTTCTTGTATTTCTCAGCGTCATAATCCTTGAAATTGGTCTGAATACCATGCTCCCCAATCAGTCCCATAAGCATAACACCGGCGCGTTTATAGTGATAACCTTGTATGAAAGCTTTATCCAGACATTGCAAGGCGCACTTCACGATGCTCTGGGTGCTATTGGATGGCGTGAGTAAAGTCATAGAACGAAACATTCCATACTGTGGTAAGTCATCGCGAAAGTGGTTCGTGTCGATGAAGACACCCACGCTTTGGGCCACGCTGTGCTGCTTTCTTATCTTCTCGGCGCACCGTGCCGCATAGTTGGCCACATGCGTCTTGAGCTGCTCAACGTGTGTTATCATCTCAGGAAAGGAACGTGAAGTGCATACGCTTTTCTTCGTTGTCATCTCCATATCATCGATAGGTATGCAGTCAATGCCGTTGAGTTCCTTCCATGTACGCTCTGCTACGACGTTGAAAGCGGCTCGTATATAAGACTGCGGAAGCTGTGCATAAGCCAGCGCCGTATGCACTTGGATGCGTTGTAAGTGCTCGCTCCAACGCCTGCCTATGCCCCATACGTCTTCTATCTTGAAGTTTTCGAGGGCCTTAAGCCGCTTTTCTTCATCGTCGATGATGCAGCAATGATGATAACCGGCATAGCGTTTGGCATACTTACTGGCCATCTTGGCCAGCGTCTTTGTTCTTGCTATGCCTATGCTTACGGGCATTCCGAGTCCTCGAAGAATGGTCTTGTAAAGGCCCTCTCCCCATTCTCTCAAGCTGGATGCGTCCAGATCATCAAGAATACAGAACCCTTCGTCGATGGAATAACGATGAAATTCATTGCAAGAATTGCGTACTGTGTTCATCAAACGGCGGGTCATGTCGGCGTAAAGCTCGTAGTTGGACGAGAAAGCATAGATAGTTTGCCCCGGAAAAAGCTGCTTCAGCTTGAAGAAAGGGGTGCCGCTGGCTACCCCCATGCGCTTTGCTTCGTTGCTACGGGCTATGACACAGCCGTCATTATTGGACAGAACAACGCACGGCTTGCCGTTTAAGTCCGGGCGAAACGAGCGTTCGCAGCTCACATAGCAGTTGTCTACGTCTACCAAAGCCCAATATCTCTGCTTCATGTCTTGCTGTTGTAACGTAAGGGAAAGGTGGTCAGCGATGCCAGTTCTTGATGGTGTATTGCACCACTCCCCACACTGTGAACTCGTCGTTGGGCGTTATCTTGAACGAAGGATAGTTCTTATTAGCTGGCACCAACAGCAAGTAGCCCTCGTCTTTATGGCTGTCGTCGTAGTACTTCAGCGTATATTCATGATTGTAGAAGGCCACAATCACGTCACCCTTATGGGGCTCCAGTGATCTGTCTACCACAATAATGTCGCCGTCGTTGATGCCTGCTTCAATCATAGAGTCGCCCCTTACCCTTGCGTAAAAGGTAAAGTCAGGATGCCTGATCATGTCTGTGTTGAAGTCAAGAGGCTCCATCTCGTAGCTTTCTGCGGGAGATGGGAACCCGGCCATGATGCTCGGAGCATAGTCTAACGTGAGTTTATGAGTGAAATCACTTTTGATAAACACCACCTCATTGTGCTTCCCGGCATCTGTTGTTATGTTGTCGTTCATCTCATTCAGCCTTCCTTTTAGTCTCGCCTGGTGCGTATTGACTTACTTGCCTGCGCTTTTAGCCCTTACATAGTCGGCGAATACGTAGTTGTAATGATGCTTCTCGTCTTTTGAATGCTGCTCGCTCCGCTCCAAGGTCCATGAGTCATAAGGCGGGAAAAAGGCATCAGCCTGAGCCGGAACATCGTCTACCTCAGTGAGAAGAAGTCGGTCGGCCACGTCGATAGCCTGATTGTAGACGTGCGCTCCACCTATTATATATATGTCTTCGTCGGGCTTACAGTGGGCCAACGCATCTTCCAAAGAAGCGTAGGTGTCGCATCCCGGGAAGCTATTGCATGTAGTGCTCAGCACGATGTTGCGCCTGTTAGGCAGCGCGCCCTTAGGTAATGACTCAAAGGTGTGCCTGCCCATGATGATGGTATGCCCCGTAGTGAGCGCTTTAAAGCGCTTCAGGTCGTTGGGAAGCCAATAGAGCAGCTTGTTCTGAAAGCCTATGGCACGGTTGCGAGCCACGGCTGCTATGATGTTGATAGGCATATTTATACAGATACTTCGGCCTTGATGTGAGGCCATGGATTATAGTTTTCTAGCTGGAAATCCTCATATTTGAAGCTGAAGATATCCTTTACATCGGGGTTGAGACGCATGGTTGGCAATGGCCGGGGCTCACGGCTGAGCTGCAGCTTGGCCTGTTCTATGTGGTTGAGATATAGGTGCGTGTCGCCTGTGGTGTGTATAAACTCGCCCGGTTTCAGTCCCGTTACCTGTGCAACCATCATGAGCAACAGCGCATAACTGGCTATATTGAACGGCACGCCTAGGAAAGTGTCGGCCGAACGTTGGTATAATTGCAGTGATAGCTTGCCGTTTGCCACGTAGAACTGGAACATGCAGTGGCATGGGGGCAATGCCATTTGAGGCACTTCAGCCACGTTCCATGCGCTCACTATCATGCGCCGGCTCTCCGGGTGATGCTTTATCTGGTCTATCACGGCACTGATCTGGTCGATGGTGCCACCGTTATAGTCGGGCCAAGACCGCCATTGGTGACCGTAAACAGGCCCCAGCTCGCCATTGGCATCAGCCCATTCGTCCCAGATACTCACGCCATGGTCCTTTAGATACTTGATGTTCGTGTCGCCGCGCAAGAACCATAACAACTCGTAAATGATGGATTTGAGATGCAGCTTCTTTGTGGTGAGCAAAGGAAAGCCGTCTGAAAGGTCGAAGCGCATCTGATTTCCGAACACGCTCAGCGTGCCCGTTCCCGTGCGATCGTCTTTCTTTACCCCCTCAGTGAGGATACGATTTAATAATTGTAAATATTGTTTCATTATTCAATAACGTTTTCTTCTTTATCCGGAACATGCGATGAGCGTATGCGCCACTCCTGCGGATAGAGATTGTTGGCGCGTGTTCCGATATTCTTTTCAAAGCCTATGGGTATGCCGCGATAGGTTATCAGCACATAGCCTCGGGGCATTTCAGAGGGCAAAGCAACCGGTTCCTTGCGTAAAAAAGCGATGGCTTCTTGCCAGTTTGTCTCATAATGAGCGAAGGCGTCGGCCTTTAATGCCGTAGAGAGAGCCAGGGCTTGCGTGGGGATATGGTCTTTTCCTTTATCCCTGCATAGCTCTATACCGGCGTGCAACACCTTCAGCTTGTCTTTTGCTGCGCTATACAGGTCATCCCAGGCATCAGGTACGGCTCGCTGCAGGTTGTCTTCTTCGTGCAGAACATATGCTTCCGGCTCTTTCAGCCATAGCTTAGCACTCTCGCTCCCTGCCTTCTTTGCCGGCTTTTTCTTGGCATTTTTCTTGACACGTGCCTTGCCGTTTGCTTGTCCTTCGCTAGTTCCGGGTTTGCGCATTGCTGCAAGAAACAGGCCCTCGCCGCGTGTCTTGCCCGGAATGAAGCGGTAAACGGGCATATCGTCTAGCAGACTTCCCGTGATATTCCACTCCGTCTTGGTGCTCACTGGTAACAGTTCAGCGCCATATTCCTCGGCTATCCACCTCACGTTCTCCTCATCTTCGTGGGCGTTAAACGTGCAAGTGGAGTATATCAACAGGCCCCCCGGCCTCAGGCTATCCCATATTTCGCTGATGATGGAGCGCTGCAATCTCCAGCAAGCCTCTACGTTTTGTGCACTCCATTCGGCTATAGCTCCCTCGTCTTTGCGGAACATGCCCTCTCCGGAGCATGGCACATCAGCCAGAACAACGTCGAATTGTGTCTTCAGACGTTTGAAGTCAGCCGGGTAGTTGTTGGTTACCATCATGTCAGGATGCCCATATTTCTGTATGTTCTCACTGAGAATCTGCGCTCTAAGGGGTATGGGCTCATTGCTCACCAGCACACTTCCGGCCGGCAAGTTGCCCATCGCGCAAGTAGATTTGCCTCCCGGCGCGGCGCAAAGGTCCAGCATTCGCACCGCTCTGTGCACATATTGGCGCAGCACACAGGCTATAAACATAGACGAAGCCTCCTGTACGTAGTAGCAACCGGCGTGCAGCAAGGGGTCGAAAGTAAAGTTAGGCCGCTCTTTCAGGTAGAAGCCGTCTTCGCACCAAGCCACTCTGCCGTCTGCCATAGGCACGTTCCACCGTTGCTTGGGCCACTTATAAGGGTTCAGCCTGATGCTTGTCGGAGCCTCTTCTGCCATGCCTTGCATGAAAAGACGATAGTTGTTGTCGCCCATCAAGGCGCGAGTGTATGACGTAAATTCTACCGGTAACTGTCTCATTCTATATTAATGTCAAATACATCGTCGGCATCCGAAGGCTTCTCTTCCTCTTTCGGCTTGGGCGGATTCTTCAGTTTGCCGTGCTCATCAAACATTCCGTATGTGGTGCGAAGCACTATAAACTCCGTACGACGGTTGAGTTGATTGCATATTTCCTGGTTTTTCTTGTCCTGCTTCTTAATGAAATCCTCCGTCAGCACGTCGCCTTCCTTCAGCCAGGGATATTTCTCGGTGAGTTTCTTGCGTATGGTTTTGGGCTTACTCTTGCCGTAGCCCACGGGCGTAAGCCTGTCTCTTGCAATGCCATGGGCCACAAGATACCTCACCACATTGTCTGCCCGCTCTTGCGAAAGTTTCTTGTTGTAGGCCTCAGAGCCCTTATAGTCGCAGTGCGCGCTAAGTTCTATGGTCACGTTGGGGTTCTCGTTGAGCAGCTTAACCAAGTCGTCCAGCGCCTTTTTCGACTCTGTTCGCAGCGTAGCCTTATCAAAATCGTAGAAGATATTGTCTATCATGACCGGCACGCGTATGGATGCCAGTGGAAACTGAAGGGTATATTCCTTCGACTCTTGCACGGGTTCTACGCGCAACTCCTCCTTATGATTGAGATAGCCCTTGCATGTTGCCAGAAAGATATAGTTCACGTTGGGATTGATAACCTTCTCAAACGAGCCGTCACCCTTCACAGATATCTTCTCGTTTGTGCCGTCGTCGCCCACCATATACACCTGCGCGGCCGGCAGTTCGTAGCCTTCCATCTCATACACCCAACCCTTCACGGTTTGTATAATCTCCGGAAGTTCAAAGCTATATATGTGGTCCCATCCTCGGGCATCGTTGCGGTTGGACGAGAAGTAGCCCCTGTTGTGCGGCCCCTCGAACGTCATGCCGAAGTCATCTCCTTGCGAATTGAGCGGATAACCGGGATGTTCGAGATGGTATTTATGGTCTTTTCCCACCTTAGCTATGAATATGTCGAGTCCACCAAGGCCCGGATGGCCGTCACTAGAGAAGTATAGGTCGCCATTAGGGCGGAAAGTGGGGAACATTTCATTGCCCGGCGTGTTGACAGGTTCGCCTAAGTTCTCCACGCCTCCCGTTGTTCCGCCTATCAAACGCACGCGCCAGATGTCCATTCCTCCCTTTCCTCCGGGCATGTCACTAACAAAATAGAGCCAGTTGCCGTCGGGTGAGAGAGCCGGATGGGCAAAACTCGACAGTGTGTCGCGGCTGATGTCCAGCTTGGTGGCCTTGCCCCATGAGGCGTCGGCACGGTTAGACACGGCTATCTGCGCGTATCTGGGGTAGGTGGCATCGCTCTGACACTGCGTGATATACATTTCCCGGCCATCGGCCGAAAAGGCCGGCGTGCCCTCATCATCGCTGGTATTGAGTCCTGACTCTACAGCTTTGGGACGGCTCCACTTGCCTTTGTCGTCTTTCTCGCTATAGAATATGTCGCCGTTCTTCGTTCCTGTGATGCCACTCAGCTCATCGCCGTTGGCCTCGTTGCGTGTTGAGGTGAAGTAGAGTTGGTCGTATTGGTCGCCGAAGAGCATGGGCGAATAGTCTGCCCGGCGCGAGTTGAACACCTCCATCTTCTTGACCAAGTAGCGCGAACCCTCCTTCTTCCACGCCGCGGCATGCTCGGCTGCCCACTTGCCGTCCTTGATCAGGGCGTTGCCTTTCAGCGAGTCGTCGGCTATCTGATACTCTTTCAGGGCCTCGTTATAGTTTCCCATGCGCATCAGATTGCGGGCCAGGCCCAGATGGGTGTTGCCGTCGTCCTGTTTATAGCGTATCACGTTGCGGTAGGCAGCCACTGCGCTGGCCGCCGAACTGATATGGTCGTAGCACTGGGCCAGCTTGTTGGCAATCTGACCTCGGCGCGCGCGCTCCTTGGGAGGGGTCTTGCGGTAGCCCATCTTATATTCTCCCGCAGCGTCATAATATTCGCCTATGGCCATCAGCTTGTCGCCCTTCTTCACGTTCCGCTCTGCTCCGCAGGAGAGCAGCAGGGCACATAAGGCGCAGAAGATGTATATATATTTGTCTTTTCTCATGCTTGTTCTACTTCAATAACCTAACGCCGTAGGTCTGCTTTTATTGTTTAAAAGGCAGGCGGAAAGCACATCCCTCGCGCCATCGGCTGCACCCGTAGGCTGATTTGCCTTTCACGATGGTGCCCTTACCGCATAGCGGACACGCCTGACCTATGATGCTGTCGTCGGCCGGCAATGGGTTGGCACCGCTCTTGGGGCCTTGCTGCTGTGCGGCCGTCTTGGTATTGGCTCTCGCGCGTGGCTTCTTTTCCTGCTTGGTGCCGCTCTTTGTTCTGCGTTTTACCTTAGTTTTCTTCACGTCACTGTCTGTTGTCACGGTGATATGCCGGTTGCTGTTGTCGGCCAGCACGTCATTCACTATCTGCGTTATCTGCTCTTTCAGCTCGCCGATAAACTGTGCCGCGTCGTATTTATGGTGCTCTATGTCGCGCAACTTCTTCTCCCAGATGCCCGTAAGCTCGCAGCTGGTGAGCAGCTTCTCCTTTATCATGCCTATCAGCTCTATGCCCGTGGGCGTGGCCAGCAGGTTTTTGCGCTCTCGTCGGATGTAATGTCGCTTGAAGAGCGTCTCAATGATAGAGGCTCGCGACGACGGTCTGCCGATGCCGTTTTCCTTTAGCGCGGCCCTCAGCTCCTCGTCTTCTACAAATTTTCCGGCCGTTTCCATTGCCCTGAGCAGTGTGGCCTCGGTGTAGTATTTGGGCGGAACGGTTTGCTTCTCGGTGAGGGTGGGGGTGTGCGGACCTTGTTCTCCCTTTGCGAATGTGGGCAGTATCTTGTTCTCTTTAGTGCTATTCGCGATCTCTTGCTCTTGTTTTTGCTCCTCAGCTTGGTACACTTCGTGCCATCCTTGTTCCAGTATCTCCTTTCCGGTGGCCTTAAACTCAATGTTGTCTACCTTGCCCAACACTGTAGTTGTGGCAAACTTACAGTCAGGATAGAACGCGGCTATGAAGCGAAGAGCCACAAGGTTGAACACGTTCTGCTCTATATTGGTCAGCCCTTTGGGTGGAACGCCGGTGGGTATGATGGCATGGTGGTCGGTGACCTTCGAGGTGTCGAATACCTTCTTCGACTTTTTGAGCGGCTTGCCTCCCAGTTTTTTCACCGCCAGGGCATAGGGTGCTTTGCCTGCCAAGGTGGTCTTGTAAAGTCCATTCATGATGCCCGTGCACTTAGGATAGATGTCGTCTGACAGGTATTGCGTGTCTACACGGGGATAGGTAGTAAACTTTTTCTCGTAAAGAGCCTGCACCGTGTTGAGCGTAAGCTCGGCCGAGTAGCCGTATTTCTTATTACATTCCACCTGCAAAGAGGTGAGGTCGTAGAGGTGCGGCGGCGTTTCCACGCCCCGTTTCTTTTGTATGTCGGTCACCACAAAGGGCTTTCCCTCTATCAGATGAAAGGCCTGCTCGCCCTCTTCCTTGCTTGTGAACTTGCCTTTTGTGGCTGTAAAGAGCGTGTCTCTATAGATGGTGGAGAGCACCCAGTAGGGTTCTGGCTTGAAATTGTCTATTTCTTTCTGCCTGTTAACTATCAGAGCCAGTGTGGGCGTCTGCACTCTGCCCACCGAAAGCACCTGGTGTTGCTGGCCGTATTTAAGGGTGTAGAGCCTTGTGGCGTTCATGCCGAGCAGCCAATCGCCTATGGCCCGCGACAGTCCGGCAAGGTAAAGCGACTGATATTTGCTCTCTTCGCTCAGGTTGCGGAAGCCCTCTCGAATGGCCTCATCGGTCATGGATGAAATCCACAGACGCTTTACAGGACAGTGCACTCCGGCCTTTTGCATCACCCAACGCTGTATGAGCTCACCCTCTTGCCCCGCATCGCCGCAGTTGATGATTTCGTTTGCCTTGCTGTATAGCTTTTGTATGATGCCGAATTGCTTGCGAATACCCTCGTCGTCTATTAGTTTTATGCCAAATCGCATGGGTATCATAGGCAGTGCGGATAGGCTCCAGTGCTTCCAATTCTCATTATAGTCGTTAGGCTCTTTCAGCTCGCAGAGGTGTCCGAAGGTCCATGTCACCTGGTAGCCGTTGCCCTCCATGTAGCCATTTTTGGAGGCGTTGGCCCCCAAGACGCGTGCTATGTCTTTCGCGACACTTGGTTTCTCCGCAATGCAAACTATCATATTCTGTTTTCGTTTTTGTTATGTGCAAAGTTACGAAAAAGCTTTTAATTATTCAAATGGTGGGCTATGGTTTGATGATTTGTATGCTCCTGAAGGATGCTCACCGCCCTCTTTCTGCCTCTATGTGTTGTTGTCGCAGTCCAGTGAACTGCATTCGGCCTGCTCGTAAAACTATTGAAAGATGTTTACAGTGTGCTAATGCCTTCCTCATAACATGGTTTTGACACGCTCAAACGGGCATTTTGAGGCTTCAAAACGGGCACTTTTGCAACGCAAAAGCGGCCATTTTGCAGTGCAAAACAGCCGCTTCTGAAAGTTGGAATGTAACCCTATGATTGCTAATGTGTTAAGCTTTTCTTGCTCATTCACCCTTCTTCGGTTTGGAGAATGAAGCTTTTTTGAAACAATTTTACAGATTATCTTACCGCCCCATCCATGCTTTTGCCGAATAAATTCACAGCAGTTATCAGCTGTTCAACCTCCCTGTCGGTCATGGTTTGGTTGCATGGCAGGCTCAGTTCCTCATGATGTATGCGCTCGGTGATAGGGTATGAGCGGTTGTTCCATTCGCTGTAGGCCTGCTGTTTGTGCGGTGGAATGGGGTAGTGTATCATGGTTTGGATGCCCTTCTCCCTCAGATACTGTTGCAGCAAGTTGCGTTGTTTACAGAAAATGGGATAGATGTGGTACACGTTGTCGGCCTCCCGGTCGGTGGGTATGTATATCTCATCGTTTGTTATGCCTTCATTCAGCATCTTGCCTATCTGCTTTCGGCGGTTGTTCTCCTCATCCAGATACTTCAACTTCACGCTCAGCACAGCGGCTTGCAGTTCGTCTATGCGACTGTTAATACCCTTATAAGGGAACACATACTTTTGCGAAGAGCCGTAATTAGCCAGTGCATGTAGGGTGTGTGCAAGCTTTTCGTCGTTTGTGGTCACGGCTCCGGCATCGCCCAATGCCCCCAGATTCTTGCCTGGATAGAAGCTATGGGCGGCAGCATCGCCCAAACTGCCCGTGTGTCTGCCCTGAAAGGTGCAGCCATGAGCCTGCGCGTTGTCTTCTATCAGCTTGAGGTTATGTCGCCTGCAGATGTCTTTTATCTTCTCTGTATAGGCACATCGCCCATAGAGATGTACTATCATGATGGCCTTGGTGCGTGGGGTGATATGCTCCTCGATGCGATCTGGGTCTATCTCCAGCGTCTCCCATCGCGGCTCTACCAATATAGGCGTGAGCCCGTTGCTGCTGATAGACAGTATGGTGGCTATGTATGTGTTGGCCGGTACTATCACTTCGTCGCCCTCGTGCATCGTTCCTAATGTCTTATAAGCCATCAATATGAGCCGTAAGGCATCCAGTCCGTTGCCGCAGCCCACGCAATATCGTGTGCCTATATAGTTGGCATATTGCTCTTCAAAGGTCTGTGTGGCCTCGCCTCGCAAGTACCATCCGCTTTCTATAACGCGGTTCACAGCCTCTTCTATTTCTTTTAGGTGCGCCTGAGTGACCTTTTTGAGTGAGAGATATTCCATTATTTCTTTGTTTCCTTTGGTTTCCACAGTTCATAATCCTGCCATTTCCATATCCTCGAATACGTAGCCTTGCTGCGCAGTATGGTTGTCAGCTCGCGGTCTTTGGGCGTTAGCTGGGCCTTGTTGATGAGCAGGTAGGGCATCACTCCCGTGATTTTTTGTGCATCAGACACGTAGGCCTGGCACATGCTTATCGATGAGTAGAGGGTGGCATATACCCCAAACGGTTTGCAATCGAGCAGGGAGATGAGCGGTATGTTGAAGTTACAGATGAGGTAACTGCCCTTGGGCAGCACGCCGTTCAGCCTACTTGTCAGAGCGTTGAGCGTGTCGGCGTTTTGCTGCGTGGTGTAGATGTGCCGCGTCAGGGTGCTATTGAGGGCGTAACGACATTCTATTCGGTTGCCGTCTTCCATCATAGGCCTCTTCACGTCGGTGTAGAGCAGAGCCAGAAAGATGCCTGCCAGGGTCACGATGCGGGCTCGGGCGTGCAGCCGTTGTTGGTCTGAAGCTGCTGGCAGCCAGCTGCTTTTCAGCGTGAAGAGGGCCATGGGCAGAGGTAAGAAGGCCAAGTCTTGCCCTATAAATTCTGGTCCTCCGTTGGTGCCTATGGGCAAAAAGAGCGGTTGAAACATGGCTAGAGCGAGCAAAGAGCCTTGCTCGGGCTGCTTATCGGGCTGGGCGATGACTGCCAAAAAGGCCAGCCAGCAGATGCCTACCGTGATGTTTGACGTGGGCTCATGGAAGTAAACGCAGAACACGATGGCTGCTGCCAGCACGAGGGATAGGGCGTAGTGCATGGCCTTCACCGTGGTTCGACGGTTCAGAATAATATATATAAGGTATAGGAATATGATGACTGCGATGCCCTGAACCTGGCCTTTGTATATGCCGTATAGTCCGAACAGCACGTTTTTTAGGTTGTGTGGGTCGTCGGCATTGCTGCTCATACCTGTCAGGCTGTTCACTGTGAGCCTGAGCACATCACCCATTCCCGTGGCAAAGATGATGGCCACGGCAGTTGCAATGCCTAATAAGGCTCCGGTGAAGAAGCCTGTTAACATCTTCAGAGGGGTGCATGGCCGGCGCATCCATGCCGTGATGATGATGGCATAGAAGGGCAATGCGAGGAAAGTGAGGTTGGTTAAGCGGAAGAAGATGGCTATGCCTGCCATGCAGCCAGACACCATGTACCAAGCCAGGGCGCGCTTACTGCCGGTCAAGGCTTGGTGCATGGCTAGCAAGGAGAGTATGAGCCATAGGGCAGAATAGTCGTTATAGTTTATTTCGGCATAGCTTCCTTGCTGCGCAAGGGTGGTCATGGCAAGGGCTATGATGAGGTATCGCCACGGCAGATAGCGCTTGAGGTAAACAAACAATATGGCTTGCAGAACCATGAACCACACCACGCGCATGACGCGCAGGGCGTAATAGCCGTGCAGATGCAGAGTTTCTGTGAGCCAACCGGTGCACTCATAGCTCATGAGCCACTGCCCAAGGAAGAACGAAGGGCGTGGTTCGGCATTGAAATACTGATAGCCTGACATGTACATACCAATGTCGAGGAACGAAAATCCCTGCATGGCATGAAGCAAAAGCCAGGCAGCTGAAAACAGAAAAGCTACTAAGGTGACGGTGCTTTGCTTGGTCATAACATCATTCTATATCCCATTCATACCAGTCGTAGCAGATGCCCCGGCCTCCGAAACCCTCCTTCTGATATATCAAAGAGGTGTTGAGAATGGAGCCGTCTTGCTCGGTTGACTTGCCAAAATCGAAGTAAGTGAAGCCGGTTAAGTCTTCATGTAGTATCTTGTTATATATGGCATCGATGACCCGTAAGTGCTTGCCCTCATCGTTGGCAGATATGTATTGGGCGTGCGCAACGGTGGGCGTGAGGTAGAGAACGGTGCCTCCGATGACCACACCTGCTTTCTTGGCTACATAAAGACGGATGTTATTGGGAAAGCGGCTCTTGAGTAACAAAATCTCATCCAGGCTATGCACGGGCTTTGCACCGTACTTATGGTTGAGGTTATAGTTGAGTACCTGCCAAAAGCCCGCCCACTCTTGGCTGTCAGCCTCTATCTCTACATGGTTGTTTCGTGCCCTGTTGATGCCATATTTACGGTCTCTGCTCCACTTGAGCTGGCTGTTCATGCATATCGTAGACGATATGTTTCGGTCGGCCAGACGGGCGTTGCAGGTGCGGAAGATGGCATATAAGTCTTCTTCAGAAGGTAGCCGGTGATAGATGTGAGGAATGCATTTATAGGTTACATGACGTATGCCCAGGCTCTTCAGAAAGGCGTTCATCTCGCTGAAGAGGGTTACTGTCTCGTCTGCGGTGTTATGCTCGTTCATGATAAGACCGCCGTAAGTGAGTCCCTGATGCGAGTAGAGCGTGTCGCCTTTGCGATTGGCCGGCAGCACAGCATGTAGCTTTCCGTTCTTGTAGAAGAGCAGAGAGCAGTCTGTAAAGCGGTCGCTGTGATAGTCCATGTAGTCGCGAAGAAGGAGGAAAGTGCCGTTTTTGGATGTGCCCACAAAGCGGTTCCATTCGTCTTTATCGCTCTTTTCATACAGCTTAATGTCAAACATGGACTTTTCGCACATACTGAATGAATTCGTCATAGTCTCTGATATAGTCCTCTTCTGAGAAGTGTTCAGACGCCAGCACCAGGCACACGGAACCCGTGGAGAAGTCCTCCAGCGTGCGCCAGATGCCCGTTCCGACGTATAATCCCTCGTAGGGATGGTTGAGATAATGTGTTTCGCGCTCGCTGCCATTGTCGAGCGTAACGCTGAAAGAGCCGCTCACGGCAATGATAAACTCCTCACATTGCCGGTGAGCATGGCCACCCCGGCTCTCGCCGGAGGGTATATCGTAAGTCCAATACACCCTTTTTACGCCGAAAGGCACCAGCCTTTGCTCTTCGGCAAAGGTGAGGTTGCCTCTCTGGTCGATGATTTTGGGCAGCTCTATAATCCTTCCTATCATTTCTCCATGTATGGATCAGTGCCTAAAACAGTCTTTGCGAGCCTCTTGGCCTTATCGCGCAAGGCGTCCATATCGGCTCCCAGCTCGTCGTAGCACAGCACTACGCCCATGCGACGGCCGCGGTGTGCAACTGGCTTTCCGAATATTCTGACGCGTGAACGGTCTTCGCTGCACACGTCAAGAAGATTATATTCCAGGGGCTTATCACTCTCCTTGGGCGACAATACCACTGCCGAGCAGCCGCAATGCTCAAGGTGTATGGCCGGAATAGGCAGGCCCATGACGGCGCGGAAGTGCAGTTCAAACTCGCTGAAGTTGGTGGTATGGCCCAGCGTAACCATGCCCGTGTCGTGCGGACGGGGACTTAGCTCAGAGAAAATTACCTCACCTTGCTTGGTCAGGAAGAACTCCACGCCCCATATACCGTAGCCTGTGAGGGCCTTGGTTACCTTATCTGCCATCTCTTCGGCCTTTTTCAGGGCATCCTCTTTGATGGTGTATGGTTGCCAGCTCTCGCGATAGTCGCCTCCCTTCTGCCTGTGGCCGATGGGCGGGCAGAACAATGTGGGACCGTTTTTCTGCGTCACTGTGAGCAGCGTAAACTCTGATTCGAAGTCTATAAACTCCTCTATGATGACCTCTTTCACATCTCCTCGCGCGCCCTCCATGGCGTTTTTGAAGGCAGCTTGCAGCTCTTCGTCGTTGTGCACATAGCTTTGTCCGTGCCCGCTTGAGCTCATCAAGGGCTTCACCACGCAGGGGAAGCCGATGGTATCGGCAGCTTTCTTAAACTCATCGAAGGTCTTTGCATAGAAGTACTTGGCTGTTCGGATGCCCAGTTCCTTGGCTGCCAGGTCGCGAATAGCCCTTCTGTTCATGGTGAAGTTAACGGCCCGGGCCGACGGAGTGACCTGAATGCCCTCTTGCTCATAGCTGATGAGCCTCTCGGTGCGTATGGCTTCTATCTCCGGAACAATGATGTCGGGCTTGTGCTTGGCTACGACGGCATCCAGCTGGTCGCCGTCCAGCATGTCGATTACTTCCCTTTCGTCGGCCACCTGCATGGCCGGAGCGTCGTTATAGTGGTCGCAGGCAATGACATATTGCCCAGCACGCTTGGCAGCAATGGCAAATTCCTTGCCCAGTTCGCCTGATCCAAGCAGCATGATTTTCTTCATTTTCGTCTTAATTTGGTATGTTTCTTATACTTTATTCTTTATCATTTGCCACTCAGGAGTAACAGCCAGCTTGCGCAAACAGGTCTCAATGACTTGTTGCATCACTTCTGCTGTCACGCCATAATGTGCGGCCAGGCTGTCGAGCGACTGCACTTGGTTGCCGAAGAGGCCGTAATATTGAGTGAGAACCTGCTCGTCTGCCACTGTGAGCAGCTTCAGTAGGCTTCGCACATAGCCCTCTGTCTTAGGGTCGATGAGGTGAGATGCCTTCCCCATGTGTATGAGAAAGCGCTGCAACTCGCTAGAGAGTGCGTCCATGGCGGTCCTTTCCGTACATGATGTCATAGTACTTTTGATAGTCGCCAGACGTCACTTCCTTTATCCAATCCTGATGGCTGAGGTTCCAGTCGATGGTTTTCACGATGCCATCAGCAAACTTTGTCTCCGGATACCAGCCCAGTTCGTTCTTTATCTTCGTAGGATCGATGGCGTAACGTTTGTCGTGTCCGAGTCTGTCTGCCACATGTGTGATGAGCGAATCGTTTATCCAGCTGATATCTATGTCGCCGTTGGCGTCGCGAACGGGGTTTTTGAGGAGCTGACGGAGGCTCTTGTCGGCTTCCATTTTGTCGTGTATGGTCTTGATAATGAGCTTTACGATGTCGATGTTGGCCATTTCGTTATGTCCGCCCACGTTGTATACCTCGCCTGCTCGGCCGTTCCTGACCACCATGTCTATGGCTTTGCAATGGTCTTCTACATACAACCAGTCTCTCACATTGAGTCCTTCGCCATATACGGGGAGCTTCTTGCCCTCAAGAATGTTGTTGATGATGAGCGGAATGAGCTTTTCGGGGAAGTGATAGGGTCCGTAGTTGTTAGAGCAGCGTGTGATGCTTACAGGCATGTGATAGGTGTCTCTGTACGCCATGACAAAGAGGTCGGCGCTTGTTTTGCTTGCCGAGTAAGGGCTGTGAGGGCACACCGGCGTTTGCTCAGTGAAGAAACCGGTAGCTCCAAGCGAGCCATACACCTCGTCGGTAGACACTTGATGAAATCTCTTTCCGGCCTTCCATGTGGGATAACCGGCCTCATCCTTGCCTGTTGTCCATGCCTTTTTAGCAGCGTCAAGCAGGTTTTGGGTGCCCAGGATGTTGACGGAGAGGAAGAGTTGTGGGTCTTCTATAGAACGGTCTACGTGACTCTCGGCCGCGAAGTTCACCACATAGTCGATGTCATTCTCGGCAAACAGCTTGTCGGCGAGCGCCTTGTCGCGTATGTCACCCTTTACGAAGAAGCATCGTTTCTCGTCGATATCATCTTTTATCGTGCCCAGATTGCCGGCGTAAGTGAGTGCGTCGAGAATGATAATTCTCAGTCCTTCGTCGTTGGCATACTTCTTATGCAACAAGTATTTGATGAAGTTTGAGCCGATAAAGCCTGCCGCTCCAGTAACGAGATAAGTATTCATGTTGATTCTTTATTTATTGATAATGTATGATTTTTTTTGTTTTTAAAGCACATTGTCGTGCCTTCCTAAAGTAATAACTTCGCAATCACTGAATTTATTGCCCTCAATGGTGAGTCTAACCAGTGTCCGCTCTTTCTGCCACCCCATCATTCCGGCTGCTCCGGGGTTGATGTGCAGCATGTTAAGTGCCTTGTCGAACTGCACCTTCAGTATGTGGCTGTGTCCACAAACAAAGAGGTTAGGCGGCGAAGCATAGAGCATCTTGATGACCGAACGGTCGTATTTGCCGGGATAACCGCCTATATGCTTGAGCAGAATGTCTGCGTCTTCGCACCTGAACCTGAGTATCTCGCTATACCGCGCCCGCAAGTCGTAGTCGTCGCAGTTGCCATAAACAGCCCTGAAACGCGGCCCCAGCTGTTCGAATCTATCGGCTAGCTCCATGCTACCGATGTCGCCTGCGTGCCATATCTCATCGCATGAGCCGAGATATTCGGCATATTTATCGTCCCAGAAACCGTGCGTATCGCTTATAATACCAATTTTCTTCATCCTCTTTTATCGTGTTGCGAGGCTACAGCCACATGTCCGCCATGGTTCTGCTGGAGCCTCCAAGTCTTACAGGCCGAACCTTTTGCGTATGAAATCAGCCAGAAACTGCTCTGTTTGCTCAAGCCCCAGAATGCTCGAATTGACGCAGATGTCGTAGCTGCTGCTGTGTCCCCACTCCTTACCCGTATAGAAGTTGTAGTATGAAGCGCGGTTGCTCTCTCCGTCGTTGATGAGCTTTCTGGCCTCGGCGCGGCTGATGTCTTTGCGCTTGCACACCGCTTTGATGCGGTCGTCCATCTTAGCTGAGATGAAGATGCTTAGCAAATTCTTCTTGTCGCGCAGTATATAGTCGGCCGTTCTGCCCACGAACACGCAGCTTCCTCCCTCCGCCGCCTTGCGAATAGCGTCGCTCTGAAACTGGTAGAGGCTCTCTTGCGAGAAGTTGTTGCGGTAATAGTCGTTTTCGCCAAAGAGGGGCACGTGCATGTGGAAACGGCTTTTGAAGAATCCGCTGCGCTCATCGTTCTGCTCGAAAAACTTCTCGCAGAAGCCGCTCTCCTTGGCCGCTAGGTTCAGAAGTTCTCGGTCATAGAACGTGCATCCGAACTCCTGGGCCAGCATCTTGGCTATGATGCGTCCGCCAGACCCTATCTGCCGTCCCACGCTGAGTATGATTTGTGGCTTGTCGTTGCTCATATTTATTTTTTGATTTTATATTCCTGTGTTTTGGCTTTTGCCTCTGCGGCCTGCCTGTTAAATCTTCTTACAAATATTATTAGCACCGTTACGGCCACCAAGGATGCCAGTGTGTCGGCCGAAGGAAGCGAGCACCACACCCCGTTAACACCCAGGAAGTGGGGCAGGATGGCCAGCAAGGGCAGCAGAAACAGCAGTTGGCGTGACAGACTGAGGAAGATGCTCACCTTCACCTTGCCTATACACTGAAAGAAATTGGTTACTACCATCTGCATACCCACGATAGGGTAGACCATCATGTTTATCCTTATGGCCGTTGAGGCTATCTTGATGAGGCCTCTGTCGGTGGTGAACATGCGTGCCACAACGGCCGGCAAGAATTCTGCCACCAGCCATGCTGTGGTCATGATGCACGTGGCCGAGATGATGGTCAGGGCGAGTACGCGCATGAGCCTGTCTATCTGCTGGCTGCCATAGTTATATCCTGCGATGGGCTGCATGCCCTGGTTGAGACCCATAACGAACATCACAAACACCGTGGCCACGGCGTTGGCTATGCCATAAGCACCCACAGCCATGTCGCCACCATACTTCACGAGCTGATTGTTTACGAATATCACCACCAGGCAGGCGCACACGTTCATCAGAAAAGGTGATATGCCGATGCCCAGAATGTTTTTTACCAGTCGGCGTTTCAGCCGGTATATGCCCCGCTTCAGGTGCAGAAGTTCGTGCTTGTTGGCGAATAACTTCATCTGCCAGCACAGGGCCAGCGATTGTGAGATGACCGTAGCAAGAGCCGCGCCCCTTATTCCCCAGTGCCACCACACGATGAACACCACGTCTAGAAGAATGTTCATGAGCACTGTGAAGATGGTGGCCATCATGGCATGACGGGGCTTTGAGGCAGCGCGCAACACGGTGTTCATGCCGAAATACATGTGCGTTACCACGTTGCCCAGCAGGATGATCTCCATGAAACTGCGTGCATAGGGCAGCGTGGCGTTGCTGGCGCCGAAGAAACGAAGTATGGGATTGAGGAACGTAAGGCATATCACGCTGTAGCCGATGCCTATGATGAGGTTCAGCGTGACAGTGTTTCCCAGTATGTTTTCGGCCGTTTCATAGTCTTTCTGGCCCAGTTTCACCGATATGGCCGCAGAGGAGCCCACGCCGACACCAGCCCCGAAGGCTGCCCCAAGGTTCATAAAGGGAAACGTAATGGCCAATCCGGCGATGGCTTCCGGGCCTACTATCTGTCCGATAAACACCCGGTCGATGATGTTATACAGCGAAGCGGCCGTCATGGCTATGATGGCTGGCAGGGCATATTGCCAAAGCAGCTGCCCCACAGGCTTTGTACCAAGCTCCAGTGTCGCTTTTTTGTTGTCCATTACCATTTGTTTTTTCAAGTGCAAACTTACACAAAAAACTTGAATTATCGTGCTGTTAGATGAAAAAGTTGCACGTTCGGGCGTATTAACTTGTGATTTCCGTATTTTGCCGTCCTTCGTTCTGATGCCCCCTCTCCCTGCTTTGGCGTGCCGTTGAGGCTATCAGCAAGCCCCTTTTACGGGGCGCTTATAAGGCCGTTGCACGGCTCTCGGTCGCTGAATTAGTTGATTTCTCTAACTCTTTGATACCTAATGAGTTGTCAAAAGCACCGTTTTTGGCTTTCAAAGTAGGCACTTTTGGCTTTCAAAATAGGCACTTTCGGCCTTCAAAATAGGCACTTTTGCGTGCCAAAAATGCCTGTTTCGCAACGCCCAATGGCCCCTTTCAGACGTTGGCTCGACTACAGCGGTCTGGCAGGGTGGGGCAGGCCCATCTGAAAAATCGTGTATAACTGAGCAAAAAGTTCATCGTCTTGTTTGGCTGTTGGGTAAATTCTGAGTACTTTTGCACAAATAATAAAAAATTAAAAACAAATGCGTAGCCGGACAATTTTGTCGATATTGCTTTTCCTTAGTGCCATGGTTGCCGTGGCTCATCCTTCACATCGTGAGAAGATACCCTATCCCAGCGAGAAGTGTTACATCTTTCAGGTGATGCTAAAGGACAAGAACGGTACGCCATTCACCCTCGACAAGCCTTCAGCTTATCTCTCTCAGCGAGCCCTGGAGCGGCGTGCCCGGCAGGGACTCAAGGTGGATTCAACCGACCTGCCCGTGTCTCCTGTTTATCTGAAGCGGCTCAGTCGTTATGATATATCCATCGTAGGCGTGAGCAAATGGAACAACGCCGTGCTGGTGAGCGGTACCGATTTGCAGCAGTTGGTGCGCTTGGTGAAGGTTCCTTTTGTCAAGTCGGTCAAGCAAGTGTGGGTTTCTCCCGACTCTGTTTACGAGCCGGAGGGGCGCGAAGTGGTTCATGAGGACTTCAGAAAATGGGACTCGGTGCCCGGAAAATTCTTCGGCGCAGCCAACGAACAGACCAAGATGCTGCACGCGCAAGCCCTCCATACGCGCGGGTATGACGGTAAAGGCTTCGTCATAGCCGTGCTCGACGGCGGCTTTATGAACGTAGACAAGATACCGGCATTTGCTTCGGTGAACATATTGGGCACACATGACTTTGTAGTAGGGTCGCGTCAGAACGTCTATCGTGAGATGGATCACGGCACAAAGGTGCTTTCCACCATGGCGCTCAACCAGCCTGAGGTGTTCAGAGGCACTGCTCCGGGCGCCAGCTACTGGCTCTTGCGCTGTGAAGACGGCGCGTCAGAATATCCCGTAGAGGAGTTCTACTGGGCCGAAGCGGCCGAGTTTGCCGACAGCGTGGGCGCAGACATCATCAGCTCGTCGTTGGGTTATCATGCTTACGATGACCCCACGGCATCGTATAAGTATGCCGACCAGGATGGCAAGACAGCCCTCATATCGCGCACGGCCTCGCTTTTGGCCGGCAAGGGCATTGTCCTGGTGAACAGCGCAGGTAACGATGGGCGCGACACATGGAAGAAAATAAACTTTCCGGCCGATGCTTCCAACATCCTGAGCGTGGGCGCGGTGTCGCTGAACGGCCTGAACGCCCCCTTCAGCTCTATCGGACCGACGGCCGACGGCCGCATTAAGCCCGACGTTATGGCCCCCGGCTGCCCCGATGCCGTGGTAGGCGGACGCGGAACGATAGTGTATTGCAACGGCACATCCTTTGCCGCGCCGCTCATCTCGGGCATGGTGGCTTGTCTGTGGCAGGCNNGGCTTTCCCCAAGAAGACGGCATTGCAAATCATGGACATGGTGCGCAAGTTAGGCAACAACGCAAGCACTCCCGACAATATATTCGGCTACGGAATACCCAACTTTGAGAAGGTTTTCGAGACGGCTAGCCAACAAAAATAAGGCACACATCATGCAGAAGGCTTACACACTTTGGGAACTTAACAATCTGGTGAGGCTGACCATAGAGGGCAATCTCATCGGGGGCTATTGGGTGGAAGCCGAACTTTCTGAGTGCAGGGAAAACCGCGGCCACTGCTATATGGAGCTCATAGAGAAGGAAGAAGGCTCCAATACCCCCATAGCACGTGCGCGTGCCGTGTGCTGGCGCAATGTGTGGGCCGTGCTGCGCAGCTCGTTTGAGCGCGTAACGGGGCAGAGCCTGCACGTGGGCATGAAGGTGATGCTGCAAGTAAGTCCGCAGTTTCATGAGGCATTCGGCTTTTCCTGGATAGTAGACGATATTAATCCGGAGTTTACTTTGGGCGACATGGCACGCCGCAGGCAGGAGATTATCAGCCAACTCAAGGCAGAGGGCGTGTTCGACTTGCAGCGCGAGCTTGCCCTACCCGTGTTTGCGCAACGCATAGCCGTTATTTCCAGTGCCTCGGCAGCAGGCTATGGCGACTTCTGCAAGCAACTGTCAGACAACGACAGCGGGCTGGTGTTCTACACAAAGCTCTTTCCCGCCATTATGCAAGGCGAGGCCGTGGAGCAGAGCATCATACAGGCGCTCAATCAAATCAACGACCAGGCCGACTGTTTCGACGTGGTTGTTATAATAAGAGGTGGCGGAGCAACGGCCGACATGAGCGGTTTCGACACCCTGCAACTGGCAGAGAATGTTGCCAATTTCCCCCTTCCCATCATCACCGGCATTGGTCATGAGCGCGACGAGAGCGTGCTCGACATGGTGAGCTACCGCAGAGTGAAGACTCCCACGGCCGCCGCGGCCTTTCTGGTGAGCCATCTCACCGATGTCATGACGGCTCTCACCGATGCCGAAAAACAGCTCCGGCTGCTCGCCTCACATCGTATGGAGTTGGAACACATGCGCTTGGAGCGTCTTGCCGGCAAGGTTCCGGTGCTCTTCTCGCTCATGCGTGAAAGGCAGGAGGCACGCCTCGACACCCTCTTCACGCGTTTGCTGCAACGGTGCCAGCAGCATCTTGACGCTCAGAACTATCAGCTCGGCCAGCTGTCTGCCCGTCTGAAGCCCGCCATAGAGGGACGGCTCACGCGGCAAGACTATCGTATGCAAATGCTGGAGCAGCGTGTCAAGGCTCTAGACCCCACCGTGCTCTTGCAGCGCGGCTATAGCATCACGCTGCACAATGGCCACGCTGTGCGCAAGGCATCGCAGTTGCGGGCGGGCGACACGATTGTAACGAGGCTGGCAGAAGGTGAAGTAAAGTCTACTGTAAACAACAAATAACGATGGATAAGAACATTAAATACGAGACAGCCATGCGCCAGTTGGAGCAGATTGTCAATGAGATGGAGACCGGAGAGCCCGACATCGACACGATGACGGCTAAACTCAAGAAGGCGCAAGAGCTGATAAAGCTTTGCAAGGACAGGCTGACGAAAACCGATAATGAGATAAAGAAAATGCTGGAACAATAGCTTTTTCTTTACTTTTTGATAAGGTTTGCGCTATGTTCTGTGTAAAAATGTTGCACGATTTGCAGATTATTATTACTTTTGCAAAGCAATATTACAAGAACACTTAACACATTTCGAGTTATGAAGAATATTGATTGGGGAAGTCTGTCGTTTGGTTATATACCCACAGACTACAATGTACGTTGTTATTACCATGATGGTAAGTGGGGCGAAATAGAGGTTTGCTCGGATGAGTATATCCGTATGCACATGGCCGCCACCTGCCTTCATTATGGTCAGGAAGCCTTCGAGGGCCTGAAAGCTTATCGTTGTCCGGACGGCAAGGTGCGCATTTTCCGCGTTAAAGACAATGCCGCACGTCTGCAAAGCACGTGCCGTGGCATCGTTATGCCAGAGGTTCCCACCGACCTCTTCGTTGAGATGGTGGAGAAGGTAGTGCGCCTGAACCAGGAATATATCCCCACTTACGAGAGCGGAGCCACGCTTTACATCCGTCCGTTGCTCGTGGGCATCACGCCGCAGGTAGGCGTTCATGCTGCCAAGGACTATCTTTTCCTGATTTTCGTAACGCCAGTAGGTCCTTACTTCAAGGGTGGCTTTGTGAGCAATAAGTATGCCATCGTGCATGGCTATGACCGTGCCGCGCCACTGGGAACGGGTATGTATAAGGTGGGTGGCAACTATGCCGCATCGCTGAAGGCACACACCCTGGCCAACAGCAAGGGCTATGGAAGTGAGTTCTACCTTGATTCGAAAGAGAAGAAATATGTAGATGAGTGTGGCGCAGCCAACTTCTTCGGCATCAAAAACGGCACTTACGTCACGCCAAAGTCTACCAGTATTCTGCCTTCTATCACCAATAAGAGCCTCATGCAGCTTGCTGAAGACCTCGGACTGAAGGTAGAGCGCCGTCAGATACCGGTAGAAGAGCTGAGCACTTTTGAGGAGGCGGGAGCCTGCGGAACGGCTGCTGTCATCTCTCCTATATCTGAGTTAGACGATCTGGATACGGGTGCCAAGTATCGTTTCGGTGAGAAACCGGGCCCCTGGAGCACCAAGCTGTATAACACTTTGCGTGGCATACAGTATGGCACTATCGAGGATAAGCACGGCTGGACTACCGTTGTGATAGACTAAGCCGGCTGATATACAACCCTACACAGGGCCTCCCTGCCTTCATGATGAGTGGCGGTGAGGCCCTTTGTGATGCATGGGGGCAACCCATAAGGTGACATCAGAATACCGTTATTAAAGTTTTTATGATAAAAAACATACGAAATGCTTGCTTAAACTTTATTTATTTGCTATTTTTGTAGCGTATAACAATCAACTAATAACTCTTATGCAAAAGATTTCTACTTATAAGGATAGAGCCTTGTCTACGCTGTCTGGCCAGTGGGGAAGCGCCGCCTTAGTAACGTTTGTTTGTCTTTTTATCTATTATGGCATTTATTTTGTCATTGCGTTGTTCACCATGCATTACTTTGAAGTAGCCAATGCTACCATCGCATACAACTACGGATGGATAGCCACATTGCTGCTTCTGCCCATGATTTGGAGCTATACGGTGATGTTCCTGGACTTTAAACGTGAAGAAAATTTGACTGTTAGCAAGCTCTTTGTGGGCTTTAACGAGTTTGGCCGCATCTTTCTCACCATGCTGTTAGAGTATGTTTACATCACGTTGTGGACTTTCTTGTTTGTCATACCCGGCTTTGTGAAGGCTTATTCTTACGCAATGACCCCGTATGTGCTGCGTGATGACCCCCAGATAAGATATGACGCGGCCATCAGCCGAAGCATGAAGCTCATGAAGGGGCACAAGTTGCAGCTCTTCTTGCTAGACCTTAGCTTCATTGGATGGATCATATTGAGCTGCTGCACGCTGGGCATCGGCTTCCTGTTC
>DLDC01000013.1 GCA_002480935.1 Prevotella sp. UBA7782
GGTGTCGGCATACATGATGACCTTTCCGTTGACGTTACGAGCCGCTCTTCCGGCGGTCTGCGTGAGCGAGCGGTGCGAGCGCAAGAAGCCCTCTTTGTCGGCATCCAGTATGGCCACGAGCGACACCTCAGGCAGGTCGAGACCCTCGCGCAGCAGGTTGACGCCCACCAGCACGTCGAACACTCCGGCCCGCAGGTCGTTCATAATCTTCACGCGGTCTAGCGTAGCCACGTCACTATGGATGTAGTTGGCACGCACGCCATGGTCCAGCAAATACTCCGTGAGCTCCTCGGCCATGCGCTTGGTGAGCGTGGTGACGAGCACGCGCTCATTGCGTTTGCACCGGGTGAGAATCTCATCCATGAGGTCGTCTATCTGATTTTCAGACGGTCTTACCTCTATCTCAGGGTCTAGCAAGCCCGTGGGGCGGATGATTTGCTCCACCACGACGCCTTCAGCCTCTCGCAGCTCATAGTCGGCAGGCGTGGCCGAGACGTATATCACCTGGTTTATCATGCTGTGAAACTCATCGAACTTGAGCGGACGGTTGTCGAAGGCGGCCGGAAGGCGGAAGCCATACTCCACAAGATTCTTCTTACGGGCACGGTCACCGCCATACATGGCGTTGATTTGCGGCACGCTCACGTGGCTCTCGTCGATCACCATGAGATAATCTTTCGGAAAGAAATCGAGCAGGCAGTAAGGTCGCTGACCCGCCTTGCGCCCGTCGAAGTATCGGCTGTAGTTCTCAATGCCCGAGCAATGGCCCAGTTCCTTGATCATCTCCATGTCATACTCTACGCGTTCCTTGATGCGCTGGGCCTTGATGGTGTCGCCCAGTTGGGTAAAGTAGTCCACCTGTTTCACCAGGTCGTCTTGTATCTCACGTATGGCATGATCGGTCTGCTCCTTCGACGTGACGAACAGATTGGCCGGATATATCTCATAATCCGTGAACGACGCGATGCGGTGAAAGGTTATCTCGTCGAGCTCCTCTATGCTGTCTATCTCATCATCCCACCACGACACGCGCAGGATGTTGTCACTGTAGGCCAGCGCGATGTCCACCGTGTCGCCCTTCACCCTGAAGTTTCCGCGCTTCAGCTCTACGTCGTTGCGCACGTAGAGCGCGTCAACCAGACGGCGCAGAAAGGCGTTGCGATCCAGCTTCTGCCCCTGCCGAATCTTGATGACGCCCTCCGAGAGAGCCACCGGGCCGCCCATGCCGTAGATGCACGACACCGACGACACAACAATGACATCGCGGCGCCCCGAGAGCAAGGCCGATACGGCCGAGAGCCGCAGCCGGTCTATCTCCTCATTGATGGCCAGATCCTTCTCTATATAGGTGTCGGTGGTAGGCAGATAAGCCTCCGGCTGATAATAATCGTAGTAGGAAACATAATATTCTACGGCATTATGGGGGAAGAAGCCCTTCATTTCCTCATACAACTGTGCCGCCAGCGTCTTGTTATGACTAAGCACCAGAGTGGGCTTATTGACGTTGGCAATGACATTGGCCACGGTGAAGGTCTTGCCGGAACCCGTCACTCCGAGCAGCACCTGCGCCTTGTCGCCGCGCCTGATGCCGTCGGTAAGCTCGCGGATAGCCTCGGGCTGGTCGCCCGTGGGCTGAAATTTAGATGTTAGCTGAAAGTCCATTGCAACTTGCAAAATTACTAAAATAATCCATATACCGACTGATTAATAGCCATTTTTTACTAAAATTCGCTCTACAAACTTGTTGGTTTATAGAATAATGTGTATTTTTGCATTTCCAAAAGATGAATATGAAGAAGCAAATAGGGATGTTCATAGCCGTGGCACTGATGCTTACGGGATGCGCGCGCGAATATAACCAGGTGTATAAAACCACCAACTACGATTATAAATACGAGTATGCCAAGCAGTGCTTCGCCAACGGCAAGTACAGCTTTGCCGTGCCCCTGCTGCAAGACCTTGTCACCCTGGAAAAGGGAACAGAGAATGCGCAGGAGTGCCTCTACATGCTGGCCATGTCAGAATATGGCATGAAAGACTATGACGCGGCCTCAGAGACCTTCAAGAAGTATTATCAGACGTACCCCAGGGGCGAGTATGCCGAGATGGCCAGCTTCTATGTGGGGCAGAGCCTCTACATGGGCACGCCCGAACCCAGGCTCGACCAGTCGCTCACCGTAGCCGCCATAGCCGCCTTTCAGGAGTATCGCGACCTCTTTCCAGACGGAAAACTGAAGGACGTAGCCGAGAAAAGGCTCATAGAGCTGCAAGACAAGCTGGTGAAGAAAGAGTATCTCAGTGCCAAGCTATACTATAACCTGGGCACCTACTTCGGCAACTGCACCAGCGGAGGCAACAACTATGAGGCCTGCATCGTGACATCGCAAAACGCCCTGAACGACTATCCCTACTCCAACCTGCGCGAGGATTTTGCCATACTCATCATGAAGAGCAAGTACGAACTGGCCCGCATGAGCGTGGAATCGAAGAAGTTGCAGCGCTATCAAGATGCCGAAGACGAGTGCTACGGCTTCCTGAACGAATATCCGGACTCGCGTGAGAAAGAAACAGCCGAGCACTTCATAGAGAAATGCAAAGAAGTAACAAAAAACTAAACATATACATATTATAATAGAATAAATGGATTACAAGAAGTCAAAAGCACCGGTAAACACCGTTACCCGCAACCTTCAGGACCTGTGGAAGGAAACAGGAAACATCTATGAGAGCGTTGCCATCATTGCCAAGAGAGCCAACCAGATAAGCGTGGAGATAAAGCAAGACTTGAGCAAGAAGCTGGCTGAGTTTGCCTCTTACAACGACTCACTTGAAGAAGTATTCGAGAATCGCGAGCAGATAGAAATATCACGCTACTACGAAAAGTTGCCCAAGGCAACCCTGCTCGCTACAGAAGAGTTTCTGGAAGGCAACGTCTACTGGCGCGACCCGGCCAACGACAACACAGAAGACTACGCCAAATGATACAGCGCATACAGTCGGTATACTTGCTGCTGGCCCTTATCTGCACCATCGTGTGCATGTGCCTGCCCGTCGGAGCATGGCAGCCCGAGGGCATGGGCCTCAACGTTACGCTCTACAACCTATGGACGGTGACGGGCGAAGGTAAGCTGGACTTTGCGCCGTGGGCCCTCTTCGCCATATTGCTGGTAAGCTGCCCGTGCATGCTGGCCGCCATCTTCAGCTATAAAAACCGCATGAGGCAGGCCAGGCTCTGCGTCTTCACCATGCTGCTCATGGTGGGCTGGTACGCCGCCTATGCCATCTTCTCGCAGGTGATAACCGTGAAGGGCTCTTTCAGCCCCGACATTGCAGCCGCGCTGCCACTGGTAAACATCATCCTGCTATGGCTGGCCCGGCGAGGCATCATGGCCGACGAGAGACTCGTAAGGTCGATGGACCGAATAAGATAATGCCCGGTTGGGCCGCAGGATATCCCTCTATGAGGCGATGCCAGCTACCCGAAAATGTCCAAGCGACGTTATCCATTCACATTACAAATAAACCATTTAAGGGGTTGCACCTGACATATCGGGCGCAGCCCTTTTTCTTTTTCTCTCCCTCTCCAGCCTTTCCTCGCCCCCAATCACACATCTGGCGATACAGCGCAAGCAGATAACAGGGCGGCAATAGGCGTATGACACGCCAACAGGCAGCGTCCTGATTTGCCACACTTTGGATGTTGTAAGCCCACCATTTTCCGCCTTTTTCTAAAAAAAACGGCCATTAAACCTATTGAAAATCTACAGTTATGCGTCTATAAACATATATGCACGAGCCTTTTAACGGCATGCGCAGGCCATCATCACGCAAAGCAAAGGGTGATGAACTTGCAAGGAAGAAAGTGCAAAGAAGAACCATGTCGGTAATGACAATCTGCATTTAGACTAACTAAAAACAGTATAAAAAATGTACCAAACAAAACCTAAGACAAGACGAAAAGCCACATTCCTACTAGCTATGGGATTGCTGGGAGCGGCTACGCCGGCCATTGCAGGACCCATTGTGAGCATGAACCATGAGCAAGAAACAATAGTGCTGAACGTACAGGGAACCACCATTGAGGGTGTTTTCAGATACATTGAGCGTCACAGCTCGTATGTATTCGCCTACGACGGTAACGTACGCAACCGCCTGACCGACCAGGTGAACATATCTCTGCGCGGCAGGAATATGGAGACACTCATCAGAGAGTTGTGCCAGGCAACCGGTCTGCAATACTCCATCAACGGCAAGCAGGTGCTCATCAAGGAGAAACGGCAGACAGAAAAGCCGCAACAAGGCAGGCAACCCGCCACGCACAAGGTGAACGGAACCGTGAAAGACGCGAAAGGAGAGCCCCTCATAGGAGCCACCATCATGATAAAGGGAACAGACAAAGGCACTGTGACCGACCTTGACGGCAACTTCGCCCTCGACATACCCGACGGTGCCACCCTCACCGTGAGCTATGTGGGCTTCAACTCGCAGGACATACGTCCCGGCGCACAACACTCCTTGAACGTCAACCTGCTCGAAGACAACAACACGCTCAACGAGCTGGTGGTGGTGGGATATGGCAGCGTAAAGAAGCGCGACCTCACCGGAGCCGTCTCGTCCGTAAAAAGTGATGACATCGTAAAGACACCTTCTGTCAATGTGATGGAAGCCGTACAAGGCAAGGTGGCAGGATTTGATATTACGCAATCGAGTGGTTCGCTCGATTCTGACATGAAGATGACCCTTAGAGGTAACCGTTCTATCTATGGCGACAACAATCCCTTGGTTATCATTGACGGTATGGAGGGAAGCTTTGACCAGCTGAACCCCAACGACATCGCATCTATAGAGGTGCTGAAGGATGCATCATCAACGGCCATATACGGTGCCGCCGGTGCCAACGGAGTAATCATCATCACTACGAAATCGCCGGAAAAAGGAAAGTTCAACATAAACTTTGATGGATACGTAGGATTTAACAAGGTGTCGGACTTCCCTGAAATCAACAGCGGCCAAAAATATATAGACTTCAGAAGAGAGGCTGCCAAGACAGCAGGCAAATGGAGTTCGGAGGCCGACGACCAGAGCATCTGGCCCAGCTATATGTGGGATTTGATTCAGAACAACCAGTGGGTAGACTGGTATGATCTTGCCACGCAGACAGGAAAGACACAGCAATACAACCTCTCTACCAGCTACTCAAACGACAGGATGAGTAGCTTCGTCTCCCTTTCTTATAATAATCGCGAAGGTATTATCAAGGGCGAGGAACTAAAAAGATATTCAGCCCGGGCCAAGTTCGACTTCAGAGCCAACAAGATAGTGTCTTATGGCATCAACCTCTTTGCATCTTACCAGGATTATGACGGCCGAGGCAGCAGGGTGTGGAACCGAATTTTGTGTACACCTCCACTGGGAACGCCTTACAATGAAGACGGAACACTGAACCTATATCCTGTTGGAGGAAACACCGGCGACATCAATCCGCTGGCTGACAATGCCCCCGGCGAATATGCACATAACGTGAAGAATCTGCTGGTTCAGCCACAAGCCTACGTAGAACTGACACCCATAAAGGGGCTGAGCTTCAAGAGCGTGATAGGAGGAAACCTGTCTAATACCAAAACCGGCAATTTTATAGGCAATAACTCTTTCAATGGACTGCAAACAGGGTCATACGCTGAAACGCCCAACACCTTTACCTATAACTATGAATGGCAGAACATCTTGACCTATAAGTTTAAGATTGGCGAGGCACACGACTTTACCTTGACCGGCGTTACCGATTGGGAGAAGAACAGAAGAGAAACATCTGATGCCAGGGCTAACATTTTCGACTCCAGCAACTACAGCTATTACAACCTTGGGGCAGGTACTGGTACGCCACAAGTGAGCTCCAGCTATGTTCAGAGCCAAAAGATGTCGTATGTTGCCCGTGTAAATTATAGCTTGCTCGGCAGATACTTACTCACTCTGAGCGGCAGATGGGATGGCTCGTCCATGCTCGCCAAAGGCAATAAATGGGACTTCTTCCCTGCTGTGGCAGCGGCATGGCGAATAAGCGATGAGCCCTGGATGAAAAGCACACAGAGCTGGCTCAGCAATCTGAAACTGCGCCTTTCGTATGGTGTTACCGGCAATGCTGGAGCAGCAGAGTATGCCACCATGGCTTACAGCAAAACGGGTATCATAGGCTTCCAGGATGTTGGCGAGCCTTACAGCACGTATGGCAAGAACGTGGCCAACCTTGCCTTGGGATGGGAAAAATCGGCCATGACCGACATCGGACTCGATCTGGGCCTGTTGAAAGGAAGAATTGACGTCGTGGCCGACTGGTACTCGACGCACACACGCAACCTGCTGTTCCAGAGAAGCCTGCCTTATGCAGTAGGAGGCTCTTCAACCAGCAACTTCATCATGTGGGACAACGTAGGAAAGACCAAGAACACGGGCTTCGAACTGGCCGTAACAGGACACATCTTTGATACGAAAAACTTTAAATGGGATGCCACCCTGTCATTTGCAACCAATCACGAAGAGGTGGTAAAAACCACTTCCGACAAGCCTCTGAAGTTTGATGGCTATCAATATCTCATTGTTGGCCAACCCGTACATACCTATTACATGTATGCTTATGACGGCATCTGGGGCTCCGACCAAGCTGAAGAGGCTGCAAAATATGGTGCCAAGCCAGGACAAATCAGAGTGGCCGACGTAGACCATAACTATAAGATAGATGCATCCGACTATCAGGTCATAGGGCATGCAGATCCGAAATGGACAGGCAGCCTGACCAATAATTTTGCCTATAAAGGATTTGACCTGAGCTTGCAGATGATAGCCCGTTGGGGATGGACCATTCCTTATGGCCTGACAGGATGGTACAGGCTGGACGGCATATCTCCCTCTCCGGCAATATGCGACTACTGGACCGAAAGCAACCAGGGCGCACGCTACCCGCAGCCCAACATGGACGGCTCAGAAGATCCGCACCAGCACGACAGCTCTCTCGACTATTTCGACGGGTCTTATGTAAAAATCAAGAACATCACACTGGGTTATACCTTCCCCAAACAGCTGTCACGTAAAATATTTATGGATAACCTGCGAGTGTATTTCACCGCCAGCAATCCATTCATATTTGCCAAGTGCAGCTATCTCAAGCACTACGATCTGGAGAAAGGTGGCAACGATGACGACGCGCCCCTGTCCAAACAGTTTGTGTTTGGTGTAAACATAACCTTCTAACCATCATATAAACAATCCACTTAAAGAGGCAAAAAAAATGAAAAAGATAAAACACTTATCAACTGCAGTTGCCTGTGTCATCCTTCTGGCAAGTTGCAGCTTAGACGAATATAACCCTTCTGCCATCTCCACAGACCAGGAATGGAGCACCCAGGCCGGCTATCAGAAGCTCATCAACGGATGCTACTACGATTTGGTCAGAACCACCTACGGACAGGGTGAGGACACCTACATCATGACATCTGAGGCCGGAACAGACATCTGGCAAGACGTAAACGACGGCAGCAAAGGCAACTGGAGCAAGGTTCTTACTTATCCCGCCGACTTCGGTTCTAACGTCAGCATGTTTCAAGAGGCTTACAACAGCTTCTACAGTTGCGTGAATGAATGCAACGCCGCCATACTCTACGCAACGAAAGTGCAGGGCCTCACAGAGCAGCAAAAAAACGAGCTGTCGGCAGAAGCTCACTTTCTGAGGGCACATTGCCTGTTTAATATCGTAGAATACTTTGGAGGCAAGTATCTTCCCACAGAGCCTATGACCAAGCCTATCACAAGTCTGCCCATGAGCTCTATCAACCAATTCTATGATGTTATACTGTCAGACCTTGAGTTTGCCGAGCAATATCTTCCCGTGACACAGAAAGTAAGAGGACATGTAACCCGTGCCGCAGCCTATCATTTGATGGCCAAGGCGGCCCTGACCTACAGTACATACACCGACGGACTGGGAGGCAGCACGCCACTCACGGCAGAAGAGAGCAACAAATGGCTAAAGAAGGCTAAGGAAGCTGCTGACTACCTCATTGACCACCAGGCCGAACTGGGCGTATCGCTCTATGACACACCGGCCGAAGTGTTTGCTGATGAAAACAACAAAACCAACAAAGAGGCTCTGTTCGTCGTCACACACTCCTCCATACAAGCCTATAACCCACGCGGCAACTACTATAATCGCTCATGGAAGCATTGGGAAGCATATAACAACAGCTCTAGCGGCATCTATCTGAGCGGCATCACACCCAGCTATAATACCGAAATAAACGGCGTGGCAACGCACAAACTGGCAAAGGGCAACTGCTATATGGCACCGTCACTCTACATGCTTAATCTTTATGCACCCAACGACACACGCTACGAAGGATTCTTCTTCGATACCTATTATATCAATAAAACCGGAACTGACAACACTTATCACTGGACGCAAAGCGACGCTAAGATATGGGGACTTAACGAAAGCAGAGTGGGCAACAGCGCTTATGACATACAGTTAGGCGATACGGCCATCTATCTGTCTCTGCGCAAGCAGTACTCTCAAGCACAGAAGGATGCATGCCGATATGCCATTTACAACATCGCAGACAACTATAAAGATCCGGCCACCCCCGGCAAATTCTATCCCAGCCTGCGTAAGAACAACAACCCGTCGCTCTATGCGGGCACCAACCCGTCAAAGCCTTACTCATCAGGCGACTGCATAGTATACCGTCTGGCTGAGACTTATCTGCTCAGCGCCGAGATAGACTGGAGGCTGGGCGACAACGCTTCTGCTGCTCAGAGAATCAATGTCATTCGCAACCGTGCATGTGCCGACCACGACCATTCGATGGATGTAGAGGCTAAGGACATTAATCAGGACTTCCTCCTGGACGAGGATGCGCGCGAGCTGATAGGCGAATGGCAGCGCTGGCAAACGCTCAAACGCTTCAGAGCATTCGAAGAACGAATAAAGAAGGCCAATCCGCAGATTGCAGACTTCAAGAAAGAATATTATTTCAGGCCTATCATGACTTCAGAATTGCTGCTGATAGACAATGCATCTGAGTATCAGAACCCGGGTTATTAATTTCATCAAGAGTTGGTTAAGGTTAATATATAAGATTAGTAATGCTTTTAAAGCGCCAATTGCATCATCGCGCAAAGCAGAAGATATGGTTTTCAGCACGCTGAATGATGCTTGTGGCGGTAATTGAATGACGTTATGGTTTTGAGAGCGGGCGGTTCCTGTTAGGGGGGCCGCCCTTTCTGTAGGTCTATACTGATGTGCGGTGGGGCACAAAGGACACGACATGCATGGGATAATCATTACCATTTTTTTCTGTGGTGATTTCTTAACGGTTGTAGTGGCCGTGCCTTGTGCCGGCCAACAAGCAGCGGGCAGCAAGCCGTAAGGCAATTATTACCTTATATTATCAATGTGCATGTGGTTGTTCATTTGGTGCGAGGCAGCACAAGGCGCGGCCACTACAACTGATGTGGGTTTGGTGTTGCTCGGTTGTTCGTTGCTTGCGGACGCACGAACGTACGTCCCTACGGACTGGTGCGAAGGCTGGTGCGAGGCCGGCACAAGGCGCGGCCACTACAACTGATGTGGGTTTGGTGCGGAGGCTGGTGCGAGGCCGGCACAAGGCGCGGCCACTACACATGATGGGGATTGCTGCTCACGGCCACGAAGAGCCGCACCCTGCAGGGTATGCTCGCTGTTTGTTCAGCTCTGTATGGGCCATGGAAAGCCTCTTTAGAGAAGGATGGGGCGAAACGAAGTGCATCGGCTGCCAATCGTCTCACCCCTACCCAAAGTTTTATGCCGTATGTTTTTATCTTCTGAGCACCTTCACCACGCTGCCATCAGCCTTGCGCACGATGTTAAGGCCGTGCTGCAGGTTGTGCGAGCGTCGGCCGCAAGCGTCATAATAAGCCTCGCCAGCTGCGGTGGGCGTGCTGCTCTTCACGGCGCTCAAACCTACTGTGGTGAGGGCGGGCGTGAAGATGAGCTTGCCCAGCGAGGCATCATCGTTCTGGTGCCACACCAGGGGCTCGATGTTGACCTCCGTAGGTTCGGTGACGTTCCACGCGTTGTTCTGCGCGTAGACGGTGAGGTAGCTGGTGCCGGAGGCGAAGGCCACGTCGTAAGAAGTGCCGTTGTTGCCGTTGTCCTTGAAGTAGTTGCGACCCTCGTTATACTCCGGGTCGGTGGTGCTGAGGGCCGTTCCGTCTACCTGCACCTTGCCCAGGTTGACGTCTTTTCCGCCCAAGATGGTCACGCCCCACAGGTTGTTCTCTATGTGATTGCCGCTCACGCGCACCTCCAGGCTCTTGCTCGAGTCGTATATGGCAATGCCGCTGCCGCCATAGTTGGCGTTGTTGTTATACACAAAGCGGTTGTTGGTCAGCGTGTTGTTCTTTATCACCGCCTTGCCCAAGGCACCGGTAAGACTGATGCCATAGCGGCAGCTGTCTACGGTGTTGCCCGATATCTCTACATACTGCATGCCCGAGATGCCCATAAGGTTGGCCACGGAGATGCCGCCCACCATGGTCAGGTCTGACGAACCGTGAATAACGTTGTTGCGCACGATAATGCTGTCGCCCGGCGTGATGTTGAGCACGGGATAGTTGCGGTTTTGCGTCTGCGCCTTATCAAACACGCAGCCCTCCACCTTTACGCGAATCATGTTGTTGGCTCCGGCAGAAAAGCTGGCAAATTCGTTGTTGGCGAAGTAGGAGTTGGCCAAGACGAGCTTGGCCCCCGTTGCGCCGAAGCATATAGGCCCCTTGTTGCTGTTTACGGAATGATAGTTCACAAACGAGCAATGGTCTATCGTCACGTTGTTGGCAGCATAGCTCTTCATGCCCACATAATCGAACTTCACGTTCTTGAAGTTGAAAGTTGCGCCCTCAGTCTCCAGTCTGATGAACTGCGCATCATAATTATCCGGCGCATGGGTGATGGTTGCTGCCGTTGGCACGCTGAAGTCGGCCTGCCCCTCCACCACGAAGGCCACGCCGTCTGACAGCATCATCACGTCGCCGTCGGCCAGCTGAAACTTGTCGCCTGCGCTGATGGTCACGCTGTCGGCGAGGGTATAACCTGCTTCGCCCTTGGTGACGTGCGAAGCCTCTATGGCGCTCAGGCTCTGCAGGGTATAGGTTGTTCCCGTTCCGGGCGTCTTGTAGTTATAAGCCTGTACGGCCATCGCTGCAAAGGCAGCAAGAAGAGTAAAAGTTTTTCTCATTATTCTCGTTTTTAGTTTACGCTTATTCTCGTTTTCAGATTATCTAATCTCTCATCGTCACTCAGCCTTATGGGATGCTCACATCGTGGCAGCGTCAGGTTGTTGTGAAGGATCATACTTCTCCAAGAACATCAGCTTGCCCAGCTTGCGGCCCGTCTCGGTGCGGAAGATGTTCTTCATCATGGCCAGCACGGCGTGCTCAGACAGATTGTCCTCATAGGCGTTTACCAGAAAGTCGGCCTCTACAAGTATCTGATAGTCAAGGTCCTTGATGTCGGTGTACGTGTGATGATGGGCTATGAGCCAGCAAATGCGGTCGATGTCTGCCGTGTCAAAGCGCATACGCTCCAGCATGTAACGGGCCTGGACGGGCCCTTCTTGCTCTTGCAGCTTACCGTTGCAGTTGCCATATTTGGCTTCGGCGGGATGAATGCCTATGTCGTGCAGCACGGCAGCACACTCCAGCACAAACAGAGCGTGAGGCTCCAGATGCTCGGCACGGCCTATGAACTGCGCAAACCTGTGCACCTTGAGGAAGTGCTGAATGCGCTTGGCGTCGCCCTTGTCAAACTCTATCATGCGCAGGGTGAGCTCATCCACCGTCGTCTGCGCTTCACGTTGCTCGCTATATGGGTCTTTTGTCATGTCTGTCATTGCTTTTTTCAGTTTACAAGTGCAAAGATAATCATTTCATGAGAATTTTGAAACAACTCGGGGCAATTTTTTACTAAGTTTAACTCTCGTATTTTTCTCGCCCGTATTCATCCATGTTTCATGCCATGTTCGTCAGGAAGACAGTCGGGGCAGCGCATTGCCAAAAGCTGGATGATGGCCGCACGGGGCTCCTGGCTCTTGCATCACCTCCGGAGAAAGGCGTTGCCGATGCGAGAAAACGAAAAAGCGCTCTTTAGAGAGATTTATCTCTCGCATTATCATTGTCATAATCATATTCATTATCATATTCATTATCACTCCCCAGTCGCTACGACTGGCAAAACTTTCGACCACTGGTAACGACTGGTAACGACTTCATTTTATCGTCTTGAAGTATGTTTCCCGTATGGGTTAAAGCATTACTATAACGCATCAGATAGCGTTATTCGTCTGTTATTCAGCACTATACACACATTCAAAACCATCGCTCCATAAGGGCACTCATCTCTCTATCGTCATTCTACAATTATTGCCCTGCATGGCGAGGTGGACAAAGGCGTCATTCAACAAATACTCGCACAAGTGACACTTAAACGTTAATTATCAAGCATTAAGCAGAAGAGTGCAACGAAAAACCACTGAAACGGAGTGCGAGAGAAAGCAGAAAGGGCGCTCATAACATGCTGATATTCAATCTTTTCATACACATTCAGCTCATAACAAGCGACTTTTCACGACATCAAGTAGAACGGAGGAATATCGGATTTTGAACGAATTTAAATTTTATTAACCCTAAAATTGAATTTCATTAAAGTAAAACTTTTACCTTTGCATGAGTAGAAGTAAACCTTTACTTTAATGTTACCGCTATTGCAGGATTAAATTTCTAAAAAGCGAACGACATAAGAATAATATTATCAGAAAATTAATTTAATTTTTAATCGAAATACCTCAAGACAATGGACTTAAGCAAAGTAGAAATCAAAAACAGCAATACCATCACGCAAGAAGAGCGTGACGCGTTTATGGAGCGTTTCAAAAAGGCGTGCAAGATGAAAGGCATGACGGTGGCTTATCTGCAAAAAGAACTGGGCAAGGCCAATGCCTACTTCCGCAACATGGGCTACATAACGCCCGTCATGGCAAGGCAGCTGAAGCAATATATACCCGACCTGAACGTGGAATATATGAACACGGGCAAGGGTGAGCCTTTTGTGACACACGAAGAAAAATCGGACAAGAAAGACACTGTGCCACTGCTGCCCGTGAGCGCGCAGGGGGGCAGCCTGAACGACTTTGTGATGCAGGTGCACGACTACGACTGCGAACAGATTGTGTCGCCCATCAAGAAGGCCGACTTTGCCATATCGGTGGCCGGCGACTCCATGTCACCGGAGTATCCCAACGGATGCACGGTTTTCGTGACGAGAATCTACGAGCGCGACTTCATTGAATGGGGCAAGACCTACGTGCTCGACACGCGCAACGGAACGGTCATCAAGAACATCTATCCCTGCCCGAACGACGAAAGCAAGGTGGTGTGCCGGAGCGTGAACCCCAACTATCCCGACTTTGAGGTGGAGAAGAACGACATCATAGGATGGTATCTGGTGCGCCTGCAGATGTGCCTGAAATGATTTGACAAGGTGTAAGGCTGAGGTAGCCTGCCCCACCCTGCCTCACCGCTTGCGCCCGACAGGTCACGACGACCGTGTCAACCACCGTCCGACACAACACCACACACATGTCACCGGAGCTCGTCCACCGTGCAAAACAGTGCGTTTTGCCATGCCCAAAAGGCCCGTTTTACCTAGTTAAAAGGCCCATTTTGCAAGGCAAAAAGGATGTAATTATGCTAATTGGCGTAGAACGGTCGCCGTCTCGGGGCCCACACGGCAGGATGCACCCATCATATTAACGAATTTCTCATGCGTGACGGAATCGTGATTGATTGTTCTTCGCTTGCGGACGCA
>DLDC01000138.1 GCA_002480935.1 Prevotella sp. UBA7782
TATCCACCACACGGCATAGGATATAAACTTAAATCCTCTAGTCTCATCAAACTTCTGCGCAGCCTTTATCAGCCCCAAGTTTCCCTCGTTGATGAGGTCTGGGAGCGACAGCCCTTGGTTCTGATATTGCTTGGCAACCGAGACCACAAAGCGCAGATTGGCTTTTGTGAGCTTCTCCAGCGCCTCTTGGTCGCCCTCTTTGATGCGTTGTGCCAAGGCCACTTCTTCCTCTACGGAAATCATTTCCTCGTGGCCAATCTCCTGCAAATACTTGTCGAGGGAGGCACTTTCTCTGTTTGTGATTGATTTAGTGATTTTAAGTTGTCTCATCCGTGTTCATGGTTTATATGTGGTTTGCAAATTTACTGATAATCTTTTACTTGAACAAATTTTTTGTTTTTATTTTAAAAGAAGTTGCCCTTTCATTAATAAAAATGGCGTCTTGCGCTCTGCCTTTCTCCTTGAGCCAGGCTCGAAGCGCTTGTCCGGTGATGGCGTAAAGGTGCATAGGCGATATGGAAGAAGTGGGCTTTTCTTTTACAAAACCGTTGTTTGGCCAATGCGCGATAGCGTTCTTGACGGCGAAATAGGCATTATCGCGTTGCAAAAAGGGCGTTTTGGGAAGCCCAAACAGGCATTTTAGCGAGTTGAAAAGGCCTATTTTAAAAGACGATATACAACATATTGCCTATCAGTGAGTTGCGTTTAGTGGTTTGTTTTCGGCTGGTAGGCTTTGCACATTGAGTTTTTTTTGCTAACTTTGCAGCGGAATTTAGAATAAGTAAAAGAAACAAAAAGATTGTTTAAATGGATTGCAAAGAGCACATTGAATCGACTAAGATTTTACGTCGGAAGCTAGACTTACTACTCAGAACGGGGCAGATATTGGTGGATAGTTCGGCAGACACCAGTCGTATCAGCCGTAACATGCATCGCACGGCGGCCTATCTGGGCTTGCCAGAGGAAAACTTGCACATCAATATAGACTATTACATGCTGCAAGTGAATGTGAGCGACGAGACGCACTCGTTCTCTAAGATGCAGCGATGCGACCATCACGGCATCGACATGCAAGCCATTCAAGACATCAGCAAGCTCACTTGGACTGCCATCAAAAAGGATTACTCTTTGGATAAATACAGTGAAGAGCTGGAGAAGATAGCTACGGCGCGCCGCACTTACTCTGACTGGATGGTGGCAATAGGCGCCGGTTTTGCCTGCGGAGGGTTCTGTATACAGTTCGGATGCGACTGGCCCGCCTTCTTTTATGCCTCTATAGCCGCTATATTGGGCAACAGATTGCGCATGTGGCTCAACCATAAGGGCAGCAATGTATATGCCGACATCGCCGTGGCAGCCTTTGTCTCTACGCTGTTGGCATGGCTTTTTGCTTATATATCCATTCCTACGTCGCCCATTTATCCCTTTGTGAAGGCCCATTTGCCTTTCCTTATCTCGTCTACACCGTGGCATCAGCTCATGGCCTGCTCGCTTTTCATCGTGCCGGGAGTGCCGCTTATCAACTTTGTGAGCGATATGCTTGACAACCATATAGAGACGGGACTGGTGCGAGCCACCAATACCATGCTTATGATTGTGGCCATGTCGTTCGGCATTGCCATTGCCATTAAGGTGTGCGGAATAGACAATTTTGTGAAAGGACTGAGCATGACGCCCCATCACACCTTTATAGAATATGCCATAGCAGCCGCTGTTTCGGCCATGGGCTTTGCCACTATCTTCAACACTCCCAAGCGTTTGATGCCATGGGTGGCTATGGGTGGCATCATAGCAGTGTGCTCGCGCAACTTCATCAACCTGGGGCCCAGCAACGGAAATGTGGGTCTTGACCTCGGACCTATCATCGGCACGCTGTGTGGCTCGGCTCTGATAAGCATTATTAATATAAAGGTGATGCACTTGCTGCACACACCTCACCAGTGCATAAGCATCCCGGCTGTGATACCAATGGTGCCCGGTGTGCTGATGTATAGGGCTCTTTATGGCTTCATCGACATGCAGGGCATCGTGGGCGAGGTGACCTTTGCCGTGCATTGCGGCATCAACGCCGTACTCATACTTGTCATGATAGCCATCGGCGTGGATATTCCTAACATCTTTGCACGCAGATGGCTGGCTCCCAACAGGCGCAGAAAGCTGAAGCAAGCCATAGAGGAGCGCAAGAAACGCGGACAATTCGTAGACCTTAATCAGGTGGAGACAGACTGACAGAGCCACGCCCTCTGACAATAAGAGCAGGGGGCGTGACTGACAAACGTGTCACTTTTGTGGTGACAAAAGTGGCAGTATGACCTTTTGGCACGGTTTTCGTAAGACTGATGGCAGATTGTTGAATTTAATAAACTTAAAAGATATAGATTATGACAATTAAACCATTAGCAGACAGAGTGCTGGTGCTTCCTGCACCGGCAGAGGAAAAAGTAGGTGGAATTATCATTCCTGACACAGCTAAAGAGAAACCACAGCGTGGCAAAGTGATTGCCGTTGGCGAGGGTACTAAGGACGATAAGATGGTGCTCAAGGCTGGCGATGAGGTTCTCTATGGCAAATATTCAGGCACAGAGATCGAGAGCGAAGGCACAAAATATCTTATCATGCGCCAGAGCGACGTACTCGCAGTGGTAGAGGCTTAATGGCCGGAGTGAGCAAAAACTTATTTTTTCAACATTAATTATCATAAAAACTAACAATAAAATATTATGGCTAAAGAGATAAAATTCGATACAGATGCTCGTGAGTTGCTCAAGAGTGGCGTAGACCAGTTGGCTAATGCCGTGAAGGTTACGCTTGGCCCTAAAGGCCGCAACGTGGTTATTGGCAAGAAATTCGGCGCTCCTCAGATTACAAAGGACGGCGTTACGGTGGCCAAGGAAGTTGAATTGGAGAACAATTTTGAGAATGCGGGCGCACAACTCGTTAAGAGCGTGGCCAGCAAAACAGGTGATGATGCTGGTGATGGTACTACAACAGCTACCATTCTGACGCAGGCTATCGTTAACGAAGGCCTGAAGAATGTGGCTGCAGGTGCTAATCCTATGGATTTGAAGCGCGGTATCGACAAGGCCGTGAGCAAGGTGGTTGATTATATCAAGGCTAACGCCGAGGTGGTAGACGACAACTATGACAAGATAGAGCAGGTGGCTACCGTAAGTGCTAACAACGATCCTGAAATCGGAAAGCTGCTGGCCGACGCTATGCGTAAGGTGAGCAAAGACGGCGTTATCACCATCGAGGAGAGCAAGACACGCGAAACTTCCATCGGCGTGGTAGAGGGTATGCAGTTCGACAGAGGCTATCTGAGCGGCTACTTCGTTACCGATACCGATAAGATGGAGTGCGTGATGGAGAACCCATATATACTTATTTACGACAAGAAGATATCTAATATAAAGGACTTCCTGCCTATCCTGCAGCCTGCAGCTGAGAGTGGCAGACCTCTGCTTGTCATTGCTGAGGACGTTGATTCTGAGGCTCTCACAACGCTGGTTGTTAACCGCTTGCGTGGCGGACTGAAGATTTGCGCCGTTAAGGCTCCTGGCTTCGGCGACCGTCGTAAGGCTATGCTCGAAGACATCGCAACACTTACGGGTGGCGTTGTTATCAGTGAGGATAAGGGTCTGACGCTTGATAAGGCTACGCTCGAGATGCTTGGCACGGCTAAGAAGGTTACTATCACGAAGGATAATACAACTATCGTGGATGGTGCCGGCTCTAAAGAGGCCATCCAAGAGCGTGTGGCTCAGATCAAGAACGAGATTGCCAACAC
>DLDC01000052.1 GCA_002480935.1 Prevotella sp. UBA7782
TAAATTATATTATATCATAAAAAGATGACTATCAGAAGGTTGGAGGGGCTGTGTTTTTATGTGAGAACTATGTAGCCGATGGCAACACACCTGATGCGCGGATACGATAAAGGGGAGCTACGCCCCGAAAGACGCGCCCCCCTTGTGCGTATAGATTTAAGGTTGTAATAGCATTTAAACCTACAGGCTGAAGAGTGATGCCACCTTCTCTGCATCAGTACCCTCCAGCACGCGTGCCTGAGCAACGGGTTCGTAGGTGAAGTTGGTGAACTGGAGCATCTGTATGGCGGCAAACTGACCGTCGGCGGAGAGGCATGTTTCTATCATTACATTGCCGAGAGGAGCCTCCTTGGGCTTATTGTTGCTGCCGGCGAGCTTGGTAAGCTCGTCTGACGAGGCCGTGAGAAGCTTACGGAAGAATGGTGCATAGTCTACAGCATACTCGTGGCGAGAGGCAGTTACGGGACTGCCCGTGGGTGTATAAACGGCCTTGCTGAACAGACCGAAGAATGATTTCTGAACGGATATATGTTGGTTGGCCATTACGGTGGGGGCCATTGTGAGATTTTTTATGCTTGTCATAACTGTGTAAAATAATTATTACGGGCGCACGTTTGACGCGTCCTGAGTGAATAAACTAAAGGGTATGAGGTGCCAGTCTGCACGCGCAGACAGCATGGCGCCACGATGGGCGCAGGCTTTAAGGGGCTACACAGTTTAACACAAGAAGCGCTCTATGATGAGCACATAGCGCTCATCAGGGTTCTCCATGCGTATGGGGGCAGTGCTGAGCTTGCGCTTTCCCCGGCAATGGCGATAAGAATGGAATGGGTGTGACAGATAGGCCAGCCGCAAACGACGGCTCATACTGAACAGAAAATCGCTCTCGGCACCCGGCAATAAACGCTCGGGCAAGGAACAGCACACACGCGCCAGCAACCGGCTGTCGGCTATGACGGCACCCGTGGCATGGGGCTTGCTGAGCTCGGCAAACAGAAACCATGAGGAAGAATCATCGTCGGATGCGGCACGAAGGCTGTGCTCGCTCGTTTCATTACATGGCAACGAGGTTCGCCCTTCTGCCATTCCGGAGACGCAGAAGAGGAGCAGAAGCCATAGCATGATGCCTTTATGAAACGTAGAAAGGTTCAATCTGTCACTTCAATTTATACTTGCAAAGATACGAAAAAGTTGTTTGTGCATCGCAATATGCCATGCTAAAGAAAGTGAAGACAAACAAAAAAGAATCCCGCAACCCCAAAAGGTTGCGGGAATAGCTATGTAAACAACAGGGAAGGCGAAGCTCCCCGCGTTGTTAGTCGTTGAGCTTTGCCTTGATGAACTCGCGGTTCAGGCGTGCGATGTTGGCGATGCTCTCGTTCTTGGGGCACTCAGCCTCGCAGGCTCTTGTATTGGTACAGTTGCCGAAGCCCAGCTCCTCCATCTTGGCAACCATGGCTTTGGCGCGCTTAGCAGCCTCAGGACGGCCCTGGGGAAGCAGTGCCAGCTGGCTCACCTTAGATGAAACGAAGAGCATGGCAGAACCATTCTTGCAGGCTGCCACACATGCGCCACAGCCTATGCACGTTGCGCAGTCCATGGCTTCGTCGGCATTCTCCTTAGGAATAAGGATGTTGTTGGCATCTTGTGCCTGCCCTGTGCGCACAGAGGTATAGCCTCCTGCGGCGATAATCTTATCAAAGGCAGAGCGGTCTACCATGCAGTCCTTTATCACGGGGAACGCTGCTGAGCGCCAAGGCTCTACTGTTATGACATCGCCATCGTGGAAACGGCGCATGTAAAGCTGACATGTGGTGGCTCCCTGTGCCGGTCCGTGGGGATGACCGTTGATATACAGCGAGCACATACCGCATATACCCTCGCGGCAATCGTGGTCGAAGACAAAGGGCTCTTGCTTGTTTTCGATGAGCTGCTCATTAAGAATGTCGAGCATTTCGAGGAAAGAGGTATCGCCGGGAATGTCTTTCATCTCGAATGTATCAAAGTGACCCTTCTCTTGAGGGCCTTTCTGACGCCATACTTTAAGCGTGAAACTTATATTAGTATCCATTATTTGAATTCGTATTTAAATGTTTTACTTCTTGTAGTTACGAACCTGTACCTTTATATACTTATAGTCGAGAGGCTCCTTAAACAACTCAGGAGCAACCTCATCAGAGCCTTGATACTTCCAGCAAGCCACGTACATGTAGTTCTCATCGTCACGTTTGGCCTCGCCTTCCTCTGTCTGCGACTCCTCTCTAAAGTGTCCGCCGCAACTCTCATTACGGTTAAGTGCATCGTAAGCAATCAGCTCGCCCATGGTAATAAAGTCGCGCAAATGGATAGCTTTGTCGAGTTCTACGTTCAAGCCTTCCTTGCTTCCGGGTATGTAAACGTGCTCGTTAAACTCCTTGCGGATGTCCTTGAGCATGGCAAGTGCCTTCTTCAGACCCTCTGCATTGCGGGCCATACCTACATAATCCCACATGATGTGATAGAGTTTCTTGTGGATATGGTCTACACTCTCGTCACCCTGGATGTTATAGATGCGGTCTATCTCGGCCTGAACACCCTTCTCGGCCTCCTCAAACTCGGGCAGGTCGGTAGAGAAGCGGGGCACTGTGATCTGGTCAGAGAGATAGTTCTGCATGGTGTAAGGAATGACAAAGTAGCCGTCACTCAGGCCTTGCATCAGCGCAGATGCACCCAAACGGTTGGCTCCATGGTCAGAGAAGTTGCACTCACCCAGTGCAAACAAGCCCTTGATAGAGGTTTGCAGCTCATAATCTACCCAAAGTCCGCCCATCGTATAGTGGATAGCAGGGAATATCATCATGGGATCTACGTGCGGATCGTCGTCGGTTATCTCCTGATACATATCGAAGAGGTTGCCATAACGCTGGTCTACAACATCGCGACCGAGGCGCTTGAAAGCGTCAGAGAAGTCGAGGAACACAGCCAGACCGGTGTTGTTAACACCATAACCCTTGTCTGTGCGCTCCTTGGCAGCACGTGACGCAACGTCACGGGGCACCAAGTTACCGAATGCCGGGTAGCGGCGCTCCAAGTAATAATCGCGGTCTTCCTCTGGTATATCACGTCCCTTGAGTGTTCCGGCCTGCAGTTTCTTAGCGTCTTCAAGCTTCTTTGGCACCCAGATACGACCATCGTTACGCAGTGACTCCGACATCAGGGTGAGCTTCGACTGCTTGTCACCATGCACGGGGATACAGGTCGGGTGGATCTGCACAAAGCAAGGATTGGCAAAGTAAGCACCCTTACGATAAGCCTGGATGGCAGCGGTGCAGTTGCAGCCCATGGCATTGGTGGACAGGAAGTAGGTATTGCCATAACCACCGGTGGCCAGGCAGACAGCGTGACCGGCATAGCGCTCGAGCTT
>DLDC01000023.1:0-2555 GCA_002480935.1 Prevotella sp. UBA7782
CTCTTCGGTGACCGTGAGATGATCGCCAACGCTACGGGTTGCTCTTCTATCTACTCTGCTTCTATTCCTTCTACACCTTATACAACAAATGCCAAGGGCCAGGGTCCTGCCTTCGATAACTCTTTGTTTGAGGACTTCTGCGAGTTTGGTCTCGGTATGGTATTAGGCAACAAGAAGATGAAGGAGCGTATCACCGGTCTGCTTGGCGAGCTTATCGCTAAAGACGATACGCCAGCCAACTTCAAGGCAGCCGCTCAGAAGTGGTTGGATTCTAAGAACGACGCTGAAGGTTCTAAGGAAGCAGCCGATGAGCTGAAGCCTCTTATCGCAGAAGGTGCAGAGCACGGATGCCCTGTATGTCAGGAGCTGAAGACGCTTGAGCACTACCTTGTAAAGCGCAGCCAGTGGATCATCGGCGGTGACGGTGCTTCTTACGATATCGGCTACGGTGGTCTTGACCACGTGCTCTCTACAGGTGAGGACATCAACATCCTGGTTCTTGATACCGAGGTATACTCTAACACTGGTGGTCAAAGCTCTAAGGCTACTCCGCTTGGTGCTATTGCTCAGTTTGCTGCACAAGGCAAGCGTATTCGCAAGAAGGATCTGGGCCTCATGCAGACCACATACGGATATGTATATGTAGCACAAGTAGCCATGGGTGCAGACAATGCTCAGACGCTGAAGGCTATCCGCGAGGCTGAGGCTTATCCAGGCCCATCACTTGTTATCGCTTATGCTCCATGTATCAACCACGGCATCAAGGGTACCAAGAAGCTCAAGAGAAACATGGGTAAGAGCCAGATGGAGGAGAAGCTAGCAGTAGATTGCGGTTACTGGCACCTCTGGCGTTACAATCCTCTCTTGGCCGATGAGGGCAAGAACCCATTCACTCTCGACAGCAAAGAGCCTAATTGGGCTGACTTCCGTGAGTTCCTGATGGGTGAGGTGCGCTACTCTTCTGTAGCAAAGGCTTATCCTAACGAGGCTGAGGAGTTGTTCTCTGAGGCTGAGCGTATGGCTAAGCTGCGCTACCAGTCGTATGTACGCAAGAGCAAAGAAGATTGGAGCGAGGAGATCTAATCACTCTTCCAATCAACAAATAAACCTAATAGAAAGTGTGCTGGATATTTTCAGCACACTTTTTTTTATTTCAATCCAAGTATAGTCTCCTTGTTGCGTCAAAAAAAGAGTATCTATAAAAAGGTAGTTCAACCGTTTGGCTGAACCCAAACATGAGAAGATAGTCGCTTCTCACCCGCTCTTACTGAATACCTCTGTGTTCTTTCCTTGCTCTTTTTATTTTTTTCTTGCTCTTCTTGCGCGTACCAAACAAGTCACGCAACGAGTTGAAGTCTTTCTTCATAATCAGTCCGAAGCCCTGCGTAGTCAGAGAGTTACGCGTGAAATAACGGTCATTGGTCTGATTATAAACCCTCACAGCAAGATTACCGTTGGGGAACAACAGATAGCGCAAATCAAAGTCACCGATGAAAGAGCTGTTATTTGTTTCCACATTGTTGCGATAGCCAAACTGACCGTTCAGCAAGAGTCTGCCTGAAAGCATCTTTCCAGAGAGCAAGCCCTCGTACTCGGCGTTGCTCCACCCTTCATCACCCGTTGCAATATTGGCTCCGAAGTTCCAATTAGAATTGTTGATCACCGTGGAGAGCACGTTGTTCAGTTGCTGTGAAAGCGTACCCGACAGCACACTTTGCATGGCCAACTGTGTCTTATTCAGCCTTCCGGTTTCCTCCTGACTGGCATTATTCACCGATGGTTGATAGAATCGGCCAATAGCCAAAAGGTATAGCACTTGCTGGTTAAGGTCTTGCTCGGTATTGATAACCGACCTTACCATCTGCTGCGTTTCGGCCGACATTGTAGGAAGAGCCAGATCGAAGTTCACAACCGGCTTCAGAGGAGTGCCCAGAATATCCATGATGCAATTCACCCTCACATTGTTTTGGGCAAACGAGCGTCCTAATTGCAGGTCAGACAATGGCACGGCGTTGAGCGTGTACTGTGCCTTCAGATCCAGTTGGGCTTGGAAAGGGTCGCCCCCGAAGGTAACTGATGATGGAGGAACAAACTGAAACTCCCGCTTAATGATGTTTTGCACCGTGAGCCTATACGTTCCTTGTTCCACCTGATAGTTGCCAAACATTTTGAACGCCCCCTTATTAAAGTAGGAAGCATTAATGGTACCGTTTCCTTGCAAACTGATCATATCCCCCGAAACAGGATCCATCAAGAGCCGTATGGTCAGATTAGGATTGGCATGTACCAGGAAATTCAGGTGCATATCTGATGGTATGTCGGCATCTCCCAGCTCTACACTAGCTGTGTCAGTATCGAGATCGTTGCGCGGGGTAACGTCATGCCAAGTTATGAAGTTGGCATCGTCGAGCCCCGACACATCGTTTACGTTATATTCCAAGAACGATCCGGGGTCAGGAGTAGCCTCAACGTCCATGTTCATCACACCCGGTTTGCCATGTATGCGCACATGACCAGTGCACCAAATTGAGCCGAAGAAGCTATTATCGTCAAAG
>DLDC01000023.1:2585-10429 GCA_002480935.1 Prevotella sp. UBA7782
TAGCTCAATAGTCGATGGGCGTTCAGGTTCATATTATAAGAGAGTCGCCTGAGATTTTCGTGATAAAGGGCACCCGTCAGCACGCCCATGTTTCCGTCGCGGTCTCTCACCGTGTCTGTCAAGAACTGTATCTCATTAGGAATGAAGCGCACCAAACTGTTGCTCATGCTATAGGTTGTGCCCGTAGGTATGATGCTGAAAGAGCCTGTTGCACGCACCAGTCCTTCCAGGTTGAGCGTTGAAAGGGGCCCGCGCAAACACAGGTTGCCATATCCCTTACAGTGAATGTTGTCCATGAATGCTCCGCAGAAGCTGTGCAGAAATTCCAGATTAGAGCCCCTCAGCACCATGGGCAAATATATGGCATTCTCTTTGAACGAGAAGTAGCCCCCTATATCCGTCTGCGAGTCGGGGCCGTCGTCGGCTATAGCTTTCACCACAAGTCGCTGTTGTGGCGCTTCATAGCCCACCTTGGCCTTCAATGTTCCCAACCTACCGTCTTGGAACGTAAAGTGATGCACCTCAACATTGGCCTTAGCGTCTATATGCTGATTGAACGGCTGACTTACCGTGGCCACGCCGCTCACCCTTCCGCCAAATTTCACGGAGTGGAAGTTCACCAAGTCAAGTATATAAGCCACGTCGATGTCATGCAGATCCATGCGCAGCGTGTCTGCCGGACTGTCGGTTGCGGCACCGTTCATGGTGATGTGCTGCTGTCCGTGACTAATCTCAAAGTTATGGGCCTGTATTTTATGGCCGTTAAACATCAGGTCGGCAGCGCTCACCTGCCATATCGTGTCGCCAACGGCCAAAGACGATAGTGGGCTAAGCTGCATATGAAATCCCGTACTGCCCTGCGGAGTACGCAAGAATGTGGTATTGGCATACACCAAGCCGTGAAAGCGTGGTTTGGCATGAGCTTCCCAAGCCAGCGACGACCTGAGCACGTTGCCTGCCGCATTGGCTGTGAGTGTCACGGCAAAGGGTTGTCCGCCCTCCGGAGTACGAGTCAGCCGGGCCACAGCATGGAGCGTGTCGTTGGGGGTGGTGATGTCCAGGGCAGCATGGCTGAATTTGGCGCCGGCCCATGTAAAGTCTGGCATGTCCAGATGCACATCAGTGACGTTGCGCCGCTCATCTACTATCGCCTGAAGACCCACATCGCCCGTCAGGTTGATGGGCAGATGTAGGATGCTGTGCGTCCATTCGCCTGAGTGCAGAGTGGCGTCCAAACGATACCAGTCGGCCTCACGCCGATGTTGCCGGGGCAATATGGGCAGTGTGGGCAGCCGCTTATGCAACGCGCTGGTGAGCGATTGAGGCAGAGTCGCCAGGTCATACCTACCTTTTAAATGTATATCAGCATAATCAGACAATACATCCAGATATTGCTCACCGTTTTTCTGTCCCGTGGCCACTTGCACAGACGACAAGCTATGAGAGCCGGCCGAACCCTTCATGACAAACGAATGAATGCTGGCCGTGCCCGAAAGGTTCTTGAGGTTGTTGCCGCTGAGGTTGGCGTCAGCATGAAATGAAAGGCTGTTATTGCCCAAAGCATCTGTCAGCCTGAGCACATGAGGATTGAAATCAGTGGCCGTTGCCGTAGCTGTAATCCTAGGCAGAGTCTTGCTTACATCCAACTTTCCATCGAGCAGCAATTTTCCGCCCTTGTCGTTAATAGCAAAAAGGCCACTCAGGAGTCCCTTTTGCAATGAGGCATCTATTGTCATGTTGGTGTAAACATAATTATTAAAGTCGAAGCGCCCCACCCTGCCCTTTGCACTTACACTGAGCTGGCGCAGCAATTCGAGTCCTTTGCCCAGCTTGTGCGGCACCACGCCCTTCACCTCCAGCCGTGCCTGCAAAGAGCCAAAGTGTTCGTTGTCAGAAATTTTTCGCAAGTTAAGCTGTTCAGTGGCCAAGGCTACGCTGAGAAGAGGGTATCTTATGTCAGCCTTGATGCTCGCGTCGCCCGCCTCGGTATGTATATTCGCCCTCAGCTTGGCTTGTTTTCCGCTGCCCTGCCCCTGTGCCATGAGGCGTACGTCACCCAATCTCAACAACACGGGCGGCATGGTCTTACCCGACAGTTGCATCTGTGCCGCACATTGCCTGGCAAACGCATGACTCATGCTCAGAGCCACACGACGGGCTTGCCAAGCCACACCGTGCTTGCCCCGGCGCACTTTACCAGCTGCCACCAACCTTAGCTTACCGTCTGAAGATTGCAATTTCAGAGCCTGCACATTCACCATACTGCCGGTGCCATTGGCTCTGACAAAAGCCGAAAAAGGCTGTTTGAAGTGTCGCAGTTGCGGCATAAGGAACGCAAAGTCGGCCGGAACAATGTTGGGAGCGTCTACATAGGCGCCGAAGCGGAGCGTATGCACATCAGGCATCAACTTCTTGGCATATCCATTCACCTTCACATAGGGCACCACAACCTGGGTCTGCCCCATTCTGAGATGCAATTTGCTCAAGGTGGCACCGTGGTGTCCGGCACGCAACAAGAACGACAGAGCCCTGACATCAACGCCCGAACGCTCGTAAAAGGCCAGCCGGCGAAGTGATACATTCAGTGTGTCGTTGGTGAGTTGGCGCAGCGTGACGTGCATACTGAGCTTTGTCACGTCGAGATGCTTCATGTTCAGCTTTCCGGGGGTGACGGGCGCGTTGAGCTGATGATAGGCTATGCTGCCCTGCCTGACCACGAGCGACTGAATAGAAAGGTTTAGCTTGCTGGGCTTCGACTTATCTTTCGAAGCCAATGAGTCTAACGCAAACTGATAATTAGGCTTGGCCTCGGCCGTAGCCTTATAGAAATGGGCGTCTAAGCCGAAGAGTTGTGCCGAGGAAATGCTTACTTGTCCTTGGGCCAACTCGTGCAGCGACAGCGTTGCGGCGGCCCGTGAGGCACACAGCATGGGGCGGCCCTGCTGATCGTCAACGTGCAGACTATCTACCACCACACGATTGAAGAGCCCCAGATAAACCCTTTCTATACTCACCCTCGTGCCCAGCTTGTTGGCCAAAAGGCCACTCACTTCATGGGCAAGAAACGTCTGCATAAAGGGCAACTGAAGCACAACGAGCACAGACACATAGAGAATGACGATGGTCCATAGTGTCCGGGTTATGATATGTCTAATGGTCTTCAATCTTCGAAACCTTCTTATCCTTAGCTTATTTGCTCCGCAAAAATACTAAATTTCTTTCTCATCAGAAAGCATTTCAACTGTTTTTTGGCAAGTGTTAACCAATAGCACATCAAGAAAAAGGTTTCAGACGGAGCGCCAGCATGTAAGACTCATCACTTAACGCAAAGCATTACAGATGTATGAAGCCATGGTTCTGCCCCCTTCCTAGACAGCCCGTTGAGGGCATCAAGCCATTTTTCATAAAGTTTGAGTATGTTGGCAAGGGCGTTTTAAGATAAAATCAGTCAGCCTACATAACAACTTTAAAAGGATATTTATAATACATTATAANNACAATATAGGCCATTTGAGCTTCCAATATAGGCACTTTTAACGCTCAAAAAGCATGTTTTCGGGAAGCTAAAAGGCTATTATCGCAAGTTGTGATATTCTATTCAAAAAAAGTTAGACAGAGTTGTAGACGTATACAATAAAATGAGTACATTTGCAGGACCAATATCCATACCATGCCTTTAGAGGGCCTAACCCGTTTGAGGCGATGTCCCTGGCAATATCTAATATTTGAAAAATAATGAAAAGACCTTGCTTTTTTAGTTTACTAATGCTTTTGCTGATGCTTGCGTTGCAGGCTAGCGGCCAACAAATAACATCGAGCACCGATAGCGAAATAGTCAAACCGAGGATAAGAGTTGTTATTGACAACGATTTTGGAGGCGACCCCGATGGCCTCTTTCAGCTTGCTCATCAGTTGCTTTCGCCTTCAACTGATGTCAGGGCAATTATTTGCAGTCATCATTATAAAGACTTTTATGGATATTCGGGTAAAGTGGCTGAAGCCCAAAAACAGGTAGTTAAGCTGCTAGAAGTCATGCATAAGAAGGGTGTGCCTGTTTATCTTGGCTCAGACTCATCATTCGTTTCTCCGCAAAAGCCGCTCTATTCTGAAGGCGCAGAAGCCATCATTCGTGAGGCCATGAGAGATGATTCCAGGCCGCTTTATATAGTTTGTGGAGCAGCACTAACCAATATAGCGTCGGCTTATTTGCTTCATCCCGAGATTAGCAAACGAATTAAAGCCGTGGTCTGGATAGGAGGCGTTGAATATAGTAACCTATGCAAGAGTATGTCGCAAAAAAGACGTGAGTATAACCAAACCATTGATCCGGTGTCATCACAAGTGGTGTTCAATTATTCTGACTTAAACATCTGGCAGATACCGCGCAATGTTTACAGGCAGCCTCTATACAGCTATGCTGAGTTGAAGCGCAAACTTGGAGACGCCGGGCCAACCGGTCATTACCTCATGACCAGGCTCGATGATTTGCTCAAAAGCGCCAAAGGTAAGCTGGGAGAATGCTATGTGCTGGGCGACAGTCCGTTGGTTTTAGTAACATCGCTGCAAACACCTTGGGAGCAAGATGCGGCATCTTGTGAGTACACAACCTGCCCGGCACCCTTCATCAATGCGGCTGGTTTTTACGAAGACAATACTCAGGGACGACCTATCAGAATTTTTACTAGGGTTGACTCACGGCTCATCATTGACAATCTGGAGGCTAAACTGTCTCTGCGATAATGTTTTACGGGCATCAATAGATAATGATATGTTAAACGTATAACCTTATATCATATGGCAACGGGTGCATCGACGTCGCTGAAGCAGACAGCACTGCGCAAGATATACTCGCTGATGAAGACTGAAAGGGATTGTAAGAGAAGTAAAATTCTGCGTTTGTATGCTTTACAAAATATGTCAGACATTGTTTTAGGGAGGGCATGAAGCCCTCCCCTACACTGGCGGAATATTTGCGAAAAGGAAATTAGTAACCGATGGTGAAGCGTTCCCCTACCCGTTTATTGGTGCACAGTTAGGCATTAATCCGATACCCTGCAAGAGGTTACTTTCCGATCTTATGGTTACCGTTTGGTGGAATTGCATGGATGCTGATTCGCTATATATTGACTTTAACACGCATTAACCTGTTCTTTTTTGTTAGCGTAATTTCAGCGCTTTGTCATCGCTTTGCGTCCGTGTCAGGACCGTGTCAGGACCGTGCCAGGACCGTGCCACAAAAGCGGCACGATACCGTAATGCTTTTATGGCATTAAATTTTTATGGTTCCACATCCCATTGTATCGGGATATTCCTAAGAATTATCAGTCCAGTCTCATCGTAGCTTGCGCTGATGCCTATCTGCAGCTGCTGGATAGTCTTGGCACTCCTCTTGACGTCGACGAACAAAGTCTTGGTTACCGGCAACTTCATATATACTCCCTCCGTTACAGGATAATCATACCACCCTGCAGTCGATTCGGTTTTGTAAGTGTTGCCATCCTGGTCAATCATCAATCCAGGGAACTCGGAGTTCACTCCGAATCTAATGTTTGACTTGTTGGCTATCATTTTTACCTTAAACACCAACTGCACAGTTCCATAATTCAGAGAAGTGCTCTTGCCGTATACTCCGACAAGCTGCACGTCAACAACTTGTGGTATTGGATTTCTCAGAGAGCCTCCATTGGGCAGTACGATATCGCTGCCACCAGTCTTCATGATTGCAGTCTTAGAGTCTTGCTGGTTGTTCTCTGTCGTTCCTCCAAGGACACTGTTGACTTTCTCCAATGCTTTTTTCCCCTTCTTCAGTAGGCCGCCCAAGCCTTGTGCCTGAGCCTGCATGGTGCCCATGGTCAACATGGCGACACACACAATCATAAAATTTCTTGTCTTCATTTTCATAGCTTTAGTTTATGTTCTATTTTTTGTTTTGAATATACCATTTACCGTCTTCCTCTTTTTTCAAGTTCACGCTCGTCTGTTCCATCTTTCCAGAAGGGTATTTGATGTTGAAGATCTCTTCTGCCGTGCCTTCGTCTTCGTTGATATGCTCTGAAACGAACTCGTAGCTCACTGGGACTTTCTCACTGATGTTGCCCTTCTTCTTTGCTTTCTTGACCTTTGCCTCAATCATGTTGATGTAGGCTTCTTTCTCCTCTTGCTTGTCAGCAGGAAAGTAGATGCAGTCAAAATAGCCGCGATAGTCCTGGTTGATTGCACAATCTATTGATTTCTCAGCGACGGTGCGTGGCTCTGACTTGCCGCAAGAAGCAAGCATGACTGCCATTACGGCAAACAGAACGAATGATAATAGTTTTTTCATAGCTAGTGTGTTTATTTGTGAAACATTATTATTGTACGTAGATACTTCGACGAGTGGATGTCTGACGGCAGTATGCACTCCGTACTAATTATTGGCAAATCCACGGTGTGGCGTCTGCCTTCTGTCAAGTTGATGCCAGCGAGACGGAAAGCATAGGCTATGAGCTCCGTACAGTACATCTTGGTCGTATCATTGTCGTCGAAGGCATCGTCGAATAAAACATTCTTATAGTATAGTCTCAATGCCGTTTCCGCAGCCTTATGCGCTGTCGTGGAGTCCGCAGGGCGGCACACCTCACCTTTTGAAGCGCGCTCCGTGGAGAAGAATATCTCCGGTTTATCCATCTTCACGCGATCCACATCACCCTCGAAATCGGGTTCCCCTGGAACAGCATGGACAATCATCGGACTTCCAGCAGAGTCGACGACAATACCGATGTGGGAGTAGTTTCCTTGTGGGTCAGCGGCGAGGACGACACGACTCGTTATTCCATCGCCACGACGGAACACGACATCACCAGTACGGAGTTTTATGGTGTCTGGCAGGATGCTGTGGAATATTTTCCCACGGGCACAGGAGACAGACGCTGCTGCAGTGATAACGATGAGAAACAAAACGATATGTCTTGTCACTCTACAGAAAGATAATCTGCTGCATAGGCTTTTAGTATCAGCTGCCATTGGACGGTATTTAAATTTTTGTTTTTTGCAAATGTAGAACTAACTGTTTTATTTATCAAGAGCATAGGGTAAATTATACTTATTGACGGGGAATATTTACTGATTGACCTTCATTTTAATCATTGGTACATATAATTCTCACTCAATTGGCTGTTGGATAAGATTATTTTTATTACTTTTGTTTTCGAAACATATAAAGATGATCATGATACATGACTTCGCGAAATCAATGTGTGACTTTTCCTTCGGCATGCTGTTCATGTCGCAGTTGATATTCACCGCGGCAATCTATCAAAAGGGGTTGAAATATGCTCTTCAGAAGATGATGTTCTATTTTATGCTCTATCTACTGCTGATCAGCGTCATAGAATTCTACCTCTTCTATTGTCCCGGTACGTATGCCATGCATTTGTCGTCACCGATCACAGACTTCATGGAGATGACCGTGGTGCCCTGCGTGCTGTTCATCATCATCAGGCTTACGAATCCTCTGCAAGACCAGCGTTGGCTGATAGCCGTTAATGCTGTCATCTATTTTGGCGCTTTTGCGGCTTATCTCATCACCGGCAATGACGCTATACATCTTACTCTGTTACTTTTCACAATCATCTATTCCGTAGGTATCGTCGTCTATGGTTATTTCGCTGTTAAGCGGTTCAACAGACAGTTGGAGTCCGACTTCTCCAATGAGGAGTTGTCGCTCTACTGGCTGAAATATATCGTTTATCTGTATATCGGAATGCTGTTCGTTTGGTCTGCCGATACCTTCATTCCCTCAGAGATGATAGCCGTGGTCTATAATATCATGATAATGCTTATGATTGGTATGTTCTGCTATTTCG
>DLDC01000025.1:0-163 GCA_002480935.1 Prevotella sp. UBA7782
GGCGACATGGACTTCAAGACCACGGGCACAAGAGACGGTCTTACCGCTACACAGATGGATATTAAGTGCGACGGACTGTCGTTTGAGATACTCGAAAAGGCCCTTATGCAGGCTAAGGCAGGCCGTGAGCACATCCTCGGAAAGATGCTTGAGACCATCTCTG
>DLDC01000025.1:256-9597 GCA_002480935.1 Prevotella sp. UBA7782
ATCCAGCAGATGCAGGAGGATACAGGCGCTACCATCACCATCGACGAGACCGACGGCGTTGGCAAAGTGCAGGTATCTGCGCCTAACAAGGAGAGCATCGATGCCGCTATCGCCAAGATAAAGGCTATCGTGGCCATCCCTGAAGTGGGCGAGGTGTATGAGGGAACCGTGCGTTCTATCATGCCTTATGGCTGCTTCGTTGAGATTCTTCCGGGCAAAGACGGCTTGCTGCACATATCTGAGATAGACTGGAAGCGCCTTGAGACGGTAGAGGAAGCCGGTATCAAGGAGGGCGACAAGATAAAGGTGAAGCTCATGGACATCGATCCTAAGACCGGCAAGTATAAGCTCTCACACCGCGTGCTCATACCGAAGCCAGAAGGATATGTAGAGCCTCAGCGCCGCCCAAGGGGTGAGCATCGCCCCCGTCGCGAGGGTAACCGCAACGAGCGTCGCCCACGCCGCGAAGGAAAAGAGGAATAATACGGATTGAAGCCCCATAAAGGGCCAATATAAAATAGAAGTCCCTGTAACGCAACTTGTGTGTTACAGGGATTTTTTGTGATCATAACAATGAGATGAACTGACACAGTAAGCGTGCGAAGCCCCGCCGAATTTCACCCTAAGAGCGAATGACAGAAAGGCGCACAGGCCGGCAATATTGACCGGCAGGCACCTCACTCCACCACCGTTATGGCATCGGGCTTGCTCACACGGGTGATTATCTTGCCGTCAGCACCCCGTTCATGTCGCACCTTGACAACACCATAAGGTGTGGGGAACGTGCCCTCAGCCCACTGCAAATCGCCCAAATGAGGACAAATGCGCAGGGTCTTGCAGCCTGGCTCGACAATCTCAATGCCCAAGACATAGCGTGAGAGCCATGCCGTGGGCCCACTTGCCCATCCATGACACAGGCTGCAGCGGTAGCCGGGATAACAATAGCCACCGAAATCGCCGTGTATATTCCTCTTGTATGGGCTTCCAAACTCATCAATAGGATTGGTGTCATGCATCCAGCTCATGTCGAAGTCTTCCCAAAACGTGGTAGCCCCCATCTTGATCATACCGCCCCAAAACCGGCGTATCACGTTGAGGGCCTCGGTGTATTGACCTGCCATGGCTTCGGCCATAAGCATATAATAGCCATAAAAGGTTGAGAAGCCCTTTTCATGTTGCTTCACCAAGTACTTATCAAACATCTTTTGTGGGTCAGAAAGGCCCGCCAGAGCCATCAGGGCAGCAGCCTGCTTGAGACCGTTGACATCCTTTACGTGGCGCGACAGACGGTTGATGACGGCCTGACATGTGGCATAGCGTGCCTCATCTTTCCACATCCGGCACATGCATTGGGCATCGCGAAGAGCCCATACCAGCAAGGCTTGCACGCCAGCCTCAACACCTTGCTTGTTGGGAGATGACGGCCAGTCGAGAAAATAATTGCCTTTGATGTTCCCGTCAGCATCTACAGCCTTGTCAAACTGGTCTAAGAGACCCAATATATAGCTTTTGTGGCGATCGAGAAAGGCCCGATCGGCATTGTGCATATACCACTCCCACTGAATGATGAGATACCACATGGAGTAAGACGTCATGTTGTTCATCAAGCCGGGCAGCGGAAATTGGCTGCACGCCAGGTCAAGGCTGCGCTCAACAACACTGTTATTGCCAAAAACAGACATAAGGGTAGACACCTCGGGATGCATGTCGCCAAGCCACACCAAGCGGTCGCGCTTAATGCCATCCCACAGATATTCTTGCATGTTGAGATGCACGGTGTAAGCCCCGGTGAGCCATATACGGTTGAGAAGGGTGTCATTGCAGGTAAACGAACCCAAGTAAGGAACGTCGCGATAGCGCAGTATGGCGGGCGTCTCCTTTATATATAAGGTAGCATTGGGCTGCAGAAGGTCGATGCGAACAAAGCGAAAGCCGGTGTTTCCCAGCTCTATCTGACCGTCGCGGGGTATATGCATGGTGATGTCGCGCATGGCATGGTCGTCTGTACTGTAGCCTTTCTTCCACGCACTGTCGCATGGCGTGCTGCTACATTCTTGTACAGACTCTCCGAAACGAATGCGCACAAGCGATGGCTGGCGCCTTGACGAACTGCCTGTCACTATCTTTAGCCCCCCATGAAGCTCACGTCCGTAGTCGAGGATAAGGGTTGCGGTGTCACCGGGAAGGGTTCGTATGGCGGCCATGCCGCGCTTTCCCATCTCGGGCTGGCCGTTTCCGCGGTTCAGCAACACATCAGCTTGCTGCACACCTGATGCTTTCATGATGCGACAGGGATAGATATAAACCCGCTGCAACTCGTCTGTACGGATGCGGGAGGTGTCGTTCTGCCAGACAATGGGCACGCCGGCATGAACCGAAAGAGAAAGAATGAGGAAGGTAAGACAAAAAAATAGAGATGTTTTTTTCATAATATATGATTATCAATAGACCTGTTTTTTCAGGTATTATCAAAGGGCAGAGGCAGCTCTCCGGTGCCTAACAGGGTGAAACTGCGGCGGTGATAGGGTGTAACGCCATACTGCCTGATGGCCTCGCGGTGCTTCTTGGTGGGATAACCCTTGTTGGATGCCCAGTCGTATTGGGGATACTGACTTGCCAAATCGTCCATATAATCGTCTCGGAAGGTCTTGGCAAGGATGGAAGCTGCCGCTATGGAGAGGTATTTACCATCGCCCTTGACGATGGTTGTGTAGGGTAAATCGCGATAAGGCTTAAACTTATTGCCATCTACAATAACTGCCTCAGGACGCAACGAGAGCTTATCCAGTGCGCGATGCATAGCCAATATCGAGGCATTGAGGATATTGATGCGGTCTATCTCTTCGGGGGTGACGATACCCACAGCCCATGCCAGCGCGTCGCGGAGGATAATCTCTCGCAGCTGATAGCGCTTATGGGCGGTGAGCTTCTTTGAGTCGTTGAGCTCATCATTACGGTAGTCGCGAGGCAGGATGACGGCAGCGGCATACACACTGCCCGCCAGACAGCCTCTGCCAGCCTCATCGCAGCCCGCTTCTACATACTGTTCATAATAATGACTCTTCAGCATTTGCGTCGTATATCAAAACATTTTAGCCACGCGCTCTATGCCTTCGGCAAGCGCGTCTATCTCTTCCTTGGTGTTATAGAGGGCAAAGCTGGCCCGCACGGTGCCCAAGACGCCAAGCCGGTCCATAAGAGGCTGGGCGCAATGATGCCCGGTTCGCACGGCAATGCCCAGATGGTCGAGCAGCGTTCCCATATCCATGTGATGGATATTACCCACCAGGAAGCTCACCACAGCATCCTTATGGCCGGCATGACCAAAGATGCGCATATCGCTGATCTGGCCCAAACGCTGCATGGCATAGCGTGTAAGCTCTTGTTCATGAGCCTCGATATTATCAATGCCCAGGCTGTTGATGTAATTGATAGCGGTGGCCAGGCCATGCGTAGCGACATAGTCGGGCGTGCCAGCCTCAAACTTCAACGGTGGCTTTTCGAACGTTGTGCGTTCAAAGCTCACGTGTTCTATCATCTCACCACCTCCCTGATAGGGCGGCAACTTGTCCAGCCAAGCCTCCTTGCCATAGAGAACGCCCACGCCAGTAGGCCCGTACATCTTATGACCACTAAAGGCAAAGAAGTCGCAATCCATGTCTTGAACGTCTACCTTGAAGTGAGGCGCACTCTGAGCACCATCTACCATGACGGGCACTCCATGCTCGTGAGCCGTCTTTATCATTTGCTTGACGGGGTTTACGGTACCCAGCACGTTGCTCACATGGGTGATGCTGACGAACTTGGTGTGCTCGTTGAAGAGCTTTTCGTATTCGTCTTGCAGCAGCTCACCCTTATCGCTCATAGGTATGACGCGCAGTTTGAAGTGCTTCTTAGCAGCCTGCAACTGCCAGGGAACGATGTTGGAGTGATGCTCCATGGTGGATACGATGACCTCATCGCCCTCGCCCAGGAACTCATCGGCAAAGGTTGCGGCCACCAAATTGAGCCCTTCGGTGGTTCCTCTGGTGAATACTATCTCGCTTACCGACCGTGCATTGATGAACTTACGCACCGTTTCGCGGGCAGCCTCGTGCAAGTCAGTGGCCTGCTGGCTCATCCAGTGAACGCCGCGATGCACGTTAGCATTGACGTTAAGATACTCGTTGCGCATGGCATCGAGCACGCACAGCGGCTTTTGTGTGGTAGCTGCGTTGTCAAGATATATCAACGGCTTGCCATACACCGTGCGTGAGAGGATGGGGAAGTCGGCTCTTACTTTATTGATATCATACATATTGCAATTCTATTATCGGTTTATGAAAAGCTCCGGCCACGCCTTTGCTACTTGCAAAGGTTGCATCCCTCGCACTTGCTCAGCTCTCCGCGGAAGCGCTTCTCAATGAGATAGTGCAGCCTGTCGCGCAAAGGCTCGAGCTGCATCTTGTCTATCACCTCGTTGACGAAGGCAAACTCAAGCAGCAGCTTGGCCTCCTTGAGGTCTATGCCACGCTGTCTCATATAGAAGAGTGCGGCATCGTTGAGCTGTCCTACGGTAGAACCATGGTTGCACTGCACGTCATCGGCGTATATCTCCAGCATAGGCTGCGTGTACATATGGGCCGTCTTGGTGGCGCAAAGGTTCTGGTTGGTTTCCTGCGACTTGGTCTTCTGCGCTCCGTGACGCACCAGTACCTTGCCTGCAAAGGCTCCTGTGGCATGCCCGTCGAGCACATATTTATAGAGCTCATTGCTGGTGCAGTGGCTCACCTGATGGTCTATGAGCGTGTTATTGTCCACTATCTGGTCTTTATCGGCAATGACACAGCCATTGCAAGAGCACTCTGCTCCTTCACCCTTAAACACCAGGTCGAGCTTATTGCGCGTTATTCCGTTGTGCAGGGTAATGACGTTGTGGTTGACGCTGCTGTTGCTCTGCTGCTCAATATACACGTTAGACACTCTGCGGTTCTTGCTGTGCGTCTGCTCAAGGCAGTTGAGCTCGAGCTTAGCATTATCGCCTACGTAAGCCTCAATGACCTGCGTGGAGAGGAAATTGCGGTCGTCGGCCGAGTCATCACAAAAGAGGAAGGTGGCCTCGGCGCCTTCTTCCATCACGATAAGCACGCGGCGGTTCACCATAAGGTCTACGTCGGCGCGCAAGATATTGACAACCTGCACGGCCTTTTCCATCTTTACGTTCTTGGGAACGTAAACAAAGAGCCCGTCTTGTGCCAACATGGTGTTGAGAGCCGTTATAGCGTCGTCGTCGGTATGTGCTATCTTGCCATAATACTTGGCCACCAGCTCCGGCCTTGTAGCGGCAGCTTGGTTCAGACTGCCTATGAACACGCCTTCGGGCAGGGCATGATGGGGCTGAGCCTTGGTGTAGAAGCTGTCGTTAACCACGAAGTATAGCAGGGTGCTAAGGTTGGGCACGTCGCACCGGAACACGTCGTAGGGGTTTACAGGAATATCCAGTCGGTTGAGATTCAGGCCATAGTTGGGCTTGAAAATGCTGTCGATGTCTATATACTTATATCGTTCCACCTTCTTAGATGGAAAGCCCAGTCGTCTGAAGTCGCTGAAAGCCGCGTCGCGCAGTGCATTGAGAGGCTCTGCGCTATGGGCGTTAATGATGCCTTCAGACGATTGGAAGATGTCTATATATTGTTTTTCGCTTCCCATTATTTTCCGTATTTAGCGTCAGCTTCTTCCTTAATGGCATCATATCCCATGGCCTCTATCTGCTTAGCCAGTTCTGGTCCGGCCGTGCGCACGATGCGTCCGTTGTACAGCACATGCACGATGTTAGGCTTAATCATGTCGAGCAGCCTCTCGTAATGGGTGATAACGATGATAGACTTGCTGGGGTTGAAGAGCTTGTTCACGCCATCAGCCACGATGCGCATGGCATCTACGTCCAAGCCAGAGTCTGTTTCATCGAGTATGGAGAGCTGTGGGTCGAGCATAGCCATCTGGAATATCTCGTTTCGTTTCTTTTCTCCGCCTGAGAAGCCCTCGTTCACAGAGCGGTGAACGAGCTTGGGATCGAGCTCGACCAGCTGCCGTTTCTCACGCATCATCTTCATGAAGTCGGGTGCCTTGAGTGGTTCCAGCCCCTGAAACTTGCGCTTTGCGTTTACGGCAGCCTTGAGAAAGTTGTTCATCGACACGCCCGGTATCTCTACAGGATATTGAAAGCTGAGGAATATACCGGCCCTTGCCCTGTCTTCGGGCTTCATGGCCAGCAGGTCATGTCCATTGAACGTGATGGAGCCTTGCGTGACGGTGTAGAGCGGATTGCCCGTAATCACGGCGCTGAGGGTAGACTTTCCTGAGCCGTTAGGTCCCATAATGGCATGTATCTCACCGTCTTTCACCGTGAGGTCTATGCCCTTTAATATCTCTTTTCCTGCTATCTCGGCGTGCAGGTTCTTTATCTCTAGCATCTTTCTATATTTGTTTTAAATTGTAATATATATGTTTTTGCGTTCCGAAAAGGGCACTTTTGCAATGCGAAAGTGCCTATTTTAGGCGCCGAAATGGCCTATTTTGAAATCAGCCCACAGTGCCCTCAAGTGACACGCTGAGCAACTTCTGAGCCTCAACGGCAAACTCCATGGGCAGCTTGTTGAGCACATCCTTGGCATAACCGTTGACTATCAGGCCCACGGCATCCTCTGTGGGTATGCCTCTCTGGTTGCAATAGAAGAGCTGATCTTCCGATATCTTAGACGTGGTGGCCTCATGTTCAACCACAGCAGTGTCGTTGTGCACATCCAGATAGGGGAAGGTGTGGGCTCCGCAGTTTGACCCCAGCAGCAGAGAGTCGCAACTAGAGTAGTTACGGGCGTTCTCTGCGTTGGCTGTTACGCGCACCAATCCTCGGTAAGAGTTCTGCGAATGTCCGGCCGAAATGCCTTTCGATATGATGGTGCTCTTGGTGTTGCGACCCATGTGTATCATCTTGGTACCCGTGTCGGCCTCCTGATAGTTGTTGGTAACGGCCACGCTGTAGAACTCTGCCTGCGAGTTGTCGCCCCGCAGCACGCATGAGGGATACTTCCACGTGATGGCTGAGCCCGTCTCTACCTGCGTCCACGACAGCTTGGAGTTCACTCCGCGCAGGTCGCCACGCTTGGTCACCAGGTTGAGCACGCCGCCCTTGCCGTGCTCATCGCCGGGATACCAGTTCTGAACGGTGGAGTATTTCACCTCTGCATTGTCGTTCACCACTATCTCAACCACAGCCGCGTGCAGCTGATTTTCGTCTCTCATAGGCGCGGTGCAGCCTTCCAGATAGCTCACATAGCTGTCGTCGTCGGCCACGATGAGCGTTCGCTCAAACTGTCCGGTGTTTCTTGCGTTGATGCGGAAATAAGAGCTCAGCTCCATAGGGCATCTCACGCCCTTCGGTATATACACGAAAGAGCCGTCGCTGAACACTGCTGAGTTGAGCGCCGCGCTGAAGTTGTCGCGATAGGGCACCACGCTTCCCAGATATTTGCGCACCAGTTCGGGGTGGTTCTTCACGGCCTCGCCTATCGAGGAGAAGATGATGCCCTTCTCGGCCAAGTGCTTCTTGAAGGTTGTCTTCACGCTCACAGAGTCCATGATGGCATCCACGGCCGTACCGCTGAGCGCCAGTCGCTCTTCAAGAGGAATGCCCAGCTTGTCGAAAGTCTTCTCCAGCTCAGGGTCAATCTCTTTGTTCTGCGGCTTCTTGGCCAACGGATCAGCATAATAAGAGATGGCTTGAAAATCTATTTTCGGCACATGTACATGCCCCCACGTGGGCGGCTGGAGGGTCTTCCAGTAGTTGTAAGCCTTCAGCCTGAAGTCAAGCAGCCATTCGGGCTCGCCCTTCTTCTTGGATATAAGCCTCACGATGTCCTCGTTAAGGCCTTTAGGTATCACGTCTGTATCAACGTTTGTGGTGAAGCCATACTCATATTTCTGATTGGCCACCTGCCTTACAAACTCGTTGTTTTTATTTTCTGACATCTTTAAGAGAATAGCTGTTTGTTATTAAATCCCATATAGGGACGGGCTGCAATGCCTGCCTCTCCAAGACAGGTATGGTGTTGCGCTCCGTCCCTATAGTGCTACGGCAAATATCATACCAATATAGCCGCATTCTGAAAATATTGTTTATAACTTCTGTTCTACTTCTATCTCGGTGAAAGTTTCGATGACATCGCCCACCTGGATATCGTTGAAGTTAACGAGGCTCAAGCCGCATTCCAGTCCGGAAGCCACTTCCTTCACATCGTCCTTGTAACGTTTCAGGGCGCTGATGGGTGCGGTGTGCACCACAATACCGTCGCGCACCACACGTGCCTTGTCCTTGTTGTGCACTTTGCCCTCGGTAACCAAACCTCCGGCAACGGTGCCCACCTTGGATATCTTGAACACTTGCTTCACCTCTATCTGGCCTGTCACCACTTCCTTCTTCACCTTGTCGAGCATTCCTACCATGGCCGACTTCACATCGTCTATGGCATCGTAGATAACCGAATAGGTGTTTATCTCTACTCCTTCACGGTCGGCCAGCTTGCGTGCGTCGGCAGACGGGCGCACCTGGAAGCCCACGATGATGGCGTCTGAGGCACTGGCCAGCATGACATCGTTCTCACTTATCTGTCCTACGGCCTTGCTGATAACGTTCACCTTCACCTTTTCGGTAGAGAGTTTCAGGAACGAATCAGAGAGAGCCTCAACACTTCCGTCGGTGTCACCCTTCACTATGATGTTCAGCTCATGGAACTCTCCGCGTGCAATACGGTGTGAGATGTCGCTCAGGGTGAGCCTGGTCTGTGTGCGCAGGCCTTGCTCACGCTGCAGCTGCTCGCGCTTGGTGGCTATCTCGCGCACCTCTTGCTCTGTGTCCATCACATGGAACTGGTCGCCTGCTGTGGGCGCGCCGTTCAGTCCAAGTATGATGGCGGGCTCGGCAGGCTTTACGTTGTCGATGCGCTGGTTGCGCTCGTTGAACATAGCCTTGATGCGTCCATAGCTTGTTCCGGCAATGACATAATCGCCCACATGCAGGGTTCCGTTAGACACGAGCACGGTGCTCACGTAGCCACGTCCCTTATCCAGCGACGACTCTATCACCGTTCCGGTGGCCTTACGGTTGGGGTTGGCCTTGAGGTCGAGCATCTCAGCCTCCAAGAGCACCTTTTCCATGAGCTCACTTACGCCGGTGCCCTTCTTGGCACTGATTTCCTGGCACTGATACTTGCCGCCCCACTCTTCTACAAGTAGGTTCATGTTGGCCAGGTCTTCACGTATTTTGTCGGGGTTGGCACCCGGTTTATCAATCTTGTTGATGGCAA
>DLDC01000189.1:0-161 GCA_002480935.1 Prevotella sp. UBA7782
GCAGATATCATCAACGAGATTGCCGGTACAACGGGCATCGGAAAGAAAGACGTTTCGGCTGTTGTAGAAGCCTTTATGGACACTATAAAAGACAGCCTGCTCGAGCGCAAGCAGAACGTTTACCTTCGTGGTTTCGGTAGCTTCATCATCAAGCATCGCGC
>DLDC01000189.1:179-380 GCA_002480935.1 Prevotella sp. UBA7782
TGAGAAGACGGCTCGCAACATCTCACGCAACACGACAATCACCATCCCAGCTCACAACTTCCCTGCATTCAAGCCGGCCAAGAGCTTCGTGGAGAAGATGAAAGACTAATAATAAACAACAATAAAGATACAAATAACATTTTAAAATTTTAAAGCTATGCCAAACGGAAGAAAAAAGAAGGGACACAAGATGGCTACGCA
>DLDC01000189.1:399-4274 GCA_002480935.1 Prevotella sp. UBA7782
GACATAAGAGCAAGTAAGCCCCCTATAAGGCTGAAAGCAGAGTCTGGCTTATATCTTTGGGGCGTGTCTTCGCATAAGCTCCTTTCCCTGGGAGTGCGATGACAGGTCCCGTTTTTTTAGGAATCAAGTAATAAGAACATGACAAGCGAAGTAATTATTGATGCCCAACAAAAGGAAATATCAATAGCACTGCTGGAAGACAAGCGCTTGGTGGAATACCAAAACGAGCCGCGCGCTGCTAGTTTCTCTGTGGGCAACATCTACATCGCAAAGGTAAAGAAGCTCATGCCGGGCCTAAATGCCTGCTTTGTAGATGTAGGTTATGAGCGAGATGCCTTTCTTCATTATCTTGACCTAGGCAGCCAGTTTAATTCATATACCAAGTATCTCAAGCAAGTAGAAAGCGACCGCAAGAAGCTCTACCCTATCTCAAAGGCCACAAGGCTGCCCGACATCAAGAAAGACGGCAGCGTACAGAACACACTTTCTGTGGGTCAGGAAGTGCTGGTGCAGATAGTGAAGGAGCCTATATCAACAAAAGGTCCCCGACTAACGGGCGAGCTGTCGTTTGCAGGCCGCTATTTGGTTCTCATACCCTTTAATGACAAAGTGAGCGTTTCCTCCAAAATAAAGAGCAGCGAGGAAAGAGCGCGCCTCAAACAGCTCATTCAGAGCATACGGCCTAAAAACTTTGGCGTCATCGTGAGAACCGTAGCAGAAGGCAAACGCGTGGCCGAGCTCGACGCAGAGATGAAGGTATTGCTGAAAAGATGGGACGATGCCATACTGAAAGTGCAGAAAACGCAACAGCGACCCCAGCTTGTATTTGAGGAAACAGGCCGTGCCGTGGCCATGTTGCGCGACTTATTCAACCCTACCTACGAAAATATTTACGTTAATGACGACGAGATTTGCACGGCCGTACGTCATTATGTGTCACTCATAGCCCCCGACAAGGTGGATATAGTGAAGAAATATAACGGCAAGGTACCCATCTTCGACAACTTTAATGTAACAAAACAAATCAAGTCTAGCTTTGGCAAGACCATCAACTATGGGCATGGATGCTACCTCATCATAGAGCATACAGAGGCCATGCACGTGGTGGATGTGAACAGCGGTAACCGCGCTAAGGAGAACGGACAGGAGCAAAACGCACTGGATACCAACCTCGGCGCAGCCGATGAGATAGCCAGACAGTTGCGTTTGCGTGACATGGGAGGCATCATCGTGGTTGACTTCATAGACATGAACCTGGCGGAGGACAGGCAAATGCTTTATGAGCGCATGTGCAAAGACATGCAGAAAGACCGCGCACGCCACAACATTCTGCCGCTAAGCAAGTTCGGACTCATGCAGATAACACGCCAGCGAGTGCGACCCGTCATGGATGTTAACGTTGAGGAGTCTTGCCCTACATGTTTTGGTACAGGTAAAATCAAGTCTAGTATATTGTTTACTGACCAACTGGAAAGGAAAATTGACCGTCTAGTCAACAAGATTGGCATCAAGAAATTCTACTTGCATGTTCATCCTTACGTTGCTGCCTACATCAACCAAGGCGTTGTTTCGCTGAAGCGCAAGTGGCAGATGAAGTACGGATTGGGCGTGCATATCATTCCTTCACAAAAGCTTGGCTTTTTGCAATATGAGTTTTATGACGGCAAAAAGCAATTTATCGACATGAAGGAAGAGATAGAAACGAAGTAAGTGAAGGGGGTCTCAGGTGAGAGCCCCTTTCTCTTTATCCCATGGCTATCGGGCTTAGGGCTCGCCTTACCGGCGTATCCGCCGGAAGCATCTACCATTGGCGCGCTATGCCATAGCCCTTTCTCAAGCCCGAAAATATCAAGATATTTTGTCAGTTTTAAGAATATTCTTTACCTTTGCAGATAGAAGTGTTGCGTTGCAGCCCCAATCCTAGCACCCGGACGGGCAAAGAAGAGCAGGCAGAACGAGCGCGTCACTTGCCAAAGAGACAGGCGACTTTCTGCTGATGGTATATATATAATAAGGTGTAACACCCTTCCATACTTCTCCATCACGTTAAGGAATGACGGCTAATAAGGTTGCGGCGATAAGTAAGAACGCGTAGTTTATGATGATGGATAAAAAAATTGGATTGTTCATTATAGGCCTTTGGCTGGCTCTGAGCTATACATGCGGAGCCGAAACTAACGACAACGAGCTAATCAGAATAGCGTCATGCAGCGACGAATATATTCTGAAAGAGGGCGAGAGGCTTATGAATAAGGGCGACATGAAGGCTGCCTTGCTGCGCTTTGAGTTGCTCAATGCCCGCGCGCAGCAAAACAAGCAGGTGTATGCACAGAGCCTTCATGACGCCGGACTGGTTTATTACACCCGATGCTCGTACTCAAAGGCAATGGAATGCTACATGAAGAGCCTTGAAGTGTGCGAGCAAATCAACTTCAAGAAGCTGCTACCCTATCTCTATAAAGACATTGCCAACGTCTATTCCATGTATCATGACTACGTGCAGAGCAGCCAACTATACAAGCTCACACTGCGCATGGCCAAGGAGCAAGGCAACATAGAGCTGACCAATAAGATGCTCAACAACCTGGTGTTTGCCTATACGCCAACCACCCCCATCAGCCAGTATAAGGCCTGGTACAGGGAGATGTGCCAGAACAAAGACTCACGCCCGCGCTATCCGCTAGACCTGCTCATGGTGAGCGGTACGATAGCTGGCTACGAGAAGAATTATCCCGAAGCCATCGATAAGTTCAAGAAGGCGGTGGCCTATGCCAAGAACAAGCACCTGGACATCATGATGCTGGTGTCTGCCTATGCGTCGCTGGCCGACGCCTATGGCAGCAACGGCCAGACCGACTCGGCCATCTACTATCAGAAACTCAACTTGCAGATAGCCAACAAGCAAGGCGTAGCTGCCCTGAAGATTAACGCGCTGAAGTCGCTTGCATCGCTCTATCAGGGCATCGACAGCCGTAAGGCACAGGAGTGCAAGTCAGAATATCTGCTGCTCAACGACTCTATCTTCAACGTCAACGCCCTTTCTGAGATACAAAACACCTATTTCTTTCATGAGATGGACAAGAAGCTGAACACCATCAACCATCTCAGCAAAACCAACCAAGCCCACTTACGGCAGATAACCATGCAGCAACGATGGATTATTACGCTCGTCATCTGCGCCCTACTCTTCCTATTGCTGCTGGCTGTTATCTATCGTCAGAACCGCAGACTCAACAGCGCGTATAAGTATCTCTTTGAGAAGTCGCAGCATAACATGGCACACAAGGAGAAAATATCCAAGCAGCTGCAGAGCCTGAACGTGCCCGAAAACAACCCGAAACTCACAGATGAGGCAATAGCAGCCCCTCAGCAAGAAGGNNCCATGACTGAAAGCACGGATGAGACAGCCGAAGCGCCTGACAAGACCAGCATGCCACCCACCGACAAGGGCAAGGCCATACTTACGCCCCAACAGCAAACCACGCTACTGGCCACCATCCTCGACATCATGGAGCACTCTGAGGTCTTCTGCCAGTTTGATTTCGGCTTAGACAACCTAGCCACACTGGCCCAAAGCAACTCACGCTATGTGTCGCAGGTCATCAACGACGAATATGGTGAAAACTTCAGAACGTTTCTCAACGAATTCAGAATACGCAAGGCCATGACACGAATGAACGATCAAGAGCATTACGGCAACTACACCATCAAGGCCATAGCCGAGAGTGTGGGCTATAAGTCGCAGGCTAACTTCATCAACGTATTTACTAAAATAACCGGCCTGAAGCCCTCCACCTACCTCAAGCTGCTCAGAGAAGAGCGGCAGCATGAACCGACCGACTAGCACGGCCCTGCCTGCCCCTGAGCCCAAACCC
>DLDC01000189.1:4292-19659 GCA_002480935.1 Prevotella sp. UBA7782
GTTTTAGCCTCCAAAAGTGCCTATTTGGGAAGCCCAAATAGGCACTTTTGATTGATGACATAATGCCGGCCATAAGCGCCAAAAGGGCACAAAAGAACACAAAAAAGTTACTATTTCATGAATAAGTAACTAGAAAAGGAACTTTTTGAGTATTGTTTGAGATTATTTTAATAATTTTGTATCGAACTAATAATTTTAATTAACTACCATGTTATAGCTTATGAATAAACGAAACTTTTACCCACTAATCACCTTGGCAGTTACATCCTTATTAGGCGCAGGCACTGTCTCGGCACAGCAACTCACCAAGAGAGTAGTGAAAAACCAAGCCACACAGCCCACCATACGCATGGCACAGCAGAGCGCCCAGGGCCCAAGCATAAGGCGCGTTACCAATCCCTTGAGCTACGGCGACTCTGTTACGGTGCTCTACGAGGACTTCTCCAAGATGCCACAAGGCAGCATCGGCAATCCCGACACATCCGTGGAACTCACCTCCGACTCCATTTCTAAGTATCCCGTATGGATAAACCTGAAANNCCTGAAACCAGAATACACGCACCAGCCCGGATGGGGCGGCCATTACATCTATCCGGCAGGCGGCGTGGTGTCTACATCGGCAGGCGATGGCGGCAATCTAGACACTCCTATGCTCGACTGTTCCGGCAATCAGGGCGTGGTGTTCCTGGAGTTTAAGGCCCGCACAGACGACAACGCGCAGCCCCAGTCACTCATCGTTGAGGGGGCAGAGACACACAACATGTCGCCCACATGGGACTTCCTGGGCACCGGCGTAGCCTCAGACATCACGGCGGAGTGGAAGACCTATACCTTTAGTTATTATGGCGCAGGACCTTACACCATGTTCAACATCGTCAGACAACAGATGACTCCGGACGACGTGATAGACAGAGTGTACATCGACGACGTGCGCGTCTACACCATCAAGCCGCACATCCAGATGCCAACAGCCTGCCCCTACACCGACTTTAATGGCAACAGCTTTGTGGCACACTGGACGAAAGTGAAGGACGCTACAAGCTATAAGGTCAACGTCTACACCAAGACGCAGTCTTATGACGGCTCTACCACAAGCAAGACTTATTTCAAACAAGACCTAGAAGTGACCGACACCCTGGCCACCATAAGCGGTATCACGTCGGGCGAAACCTATTATTACACCGTGCGCGCCGTCAATGCTAACGGTCAGGAGTCGTTCGAGTGCCCCGAATATGAGGTGTTCGACCTCGAAGCTCCCGTGCTGCAGAAGGCTACCATCAAAGACTCCACCTACAAGGCAGCATGGAATGAGGTGCCGTCTGCCGAGCGTTACAACTATTGGGCTTACTTCCTGCGCACCGCAACTGCCGATGGCGAGTTCACGCTGACCAACGAACCGCTTTCCGGCTTGCAGATGACAGACGGGTCAGACATCACTTGGACGATAGACAATCCCACCTATTACACTTATGACAACTACATCATTCAGCCCGCGTCACAGGCCGGATGGGATGCCAAAAACGGCATACCCTATCCTGATTGCTTAGCCGTAGACGGCTAGCAATATATCTTCAACCACACCGACGCAGGTCTCGTGTCACCCGAATTCGACCTCTCAAAGGACGGAGGAAAGCTGACCGTGAAGATGCAACTCAGGGGCGACAAGGGCGATGTGTGGTACAACGACGGTAGCAAGGAGACCCGTTTCACGCGCTGCGCCGTGGCTTTGTTCAACTGGGACGAGCAGTTGGGCGACTACAAGCAGGCCGAACTGCATTACACCGACAGCATTTCGCCTGAAAAGTTCAACGATTACACCATCCAACTCACAAAAGGCTCTGCGCGTTCTAAGATAGGTATCTACGCCGTTTGGGCTCCCGCAAACCTCTTCATCAAGAATCTGGTGGTCACACAGAAGTATAAAGCAGGCGAAAGCTTCGTCGATCCGTTTGTCTTCGGACGCTGGCTCGAGACCACATCCGACAGCGTCGTGGTGCCCAGAAAGGCCTATGGCTGCCCCATCTCTCACAAGGTGAGCGCTGTGAAGACCAATCCTCAAACCATGAAGATAAAGGAGAGCCTGTTCTCAGACATCGAGGTCATAGGCACGGTAGATGCCATCCAGAGCGTAGGACTGCAGAAAGCGTCTGTCCTGGTAGAGAATGGCAGGCTGCTGGTTAACGGCAACGGTCCGGTGAGCGTCTACACCTTAGACGGCAAGCTGGTGTATAGCGGTCGCACAGACAGAGGTGCTCTCGCCCTGCCCTTGCAGCGCGGAAGTTACGTAGTGAAGACAGCAGACAACTCCGTAAAGGTAGTTTTCTAGTCTTCTGGCGACATTCCCTTTGATAACCCGGCAGGCCTTGCAGCCTGCTACATCCACTAATTATTTGCCGGACGCGCGCCTTCATGGGCCATCATCACCCAGACGCGAGTCCGGCAATAGCCCCAAAAATTATCTAATCATAGCATTATGAGGCATCTTCTACACTTTCTAAGTTCAACCCTGACACTTCTTATGATAGCCCAAATGGCTGTTGCGCAAGTGCACCGCAATCAGTTGCCACCCGGCACCAAGCATGTAGCAACGCAAAAGCAACCCAACAAGACCGTAAACCTGAACGAAGACAAGGGCGTACTGATGTATGGCGCAACGGGACAAGACGCCTTTGGCCCGCTGCACTACGTGTCGTTCTACAGCAAGAGCGCCAACAACCTGCATTGGATAGCCGACATGGACCCCGAAGATGACGGCCTTCACATCAACCGTTTGCGCTGTGGAGCCTTCTGCGGTGACAAGTATTATGGCTATAAAGTAAAGATGTTCACCTATACGGTAAGGCCTTTGGCTTTCGTTTCAGTAGACTTCAGCAAGGGCCAACCCACTGTCATCACCGACTATACGGGCTCTACCGACGACTTTCTTATCTATGAGATGGCCTATGACTATAGTCGTAACACCTGCTGGGCATTGGCCTCAAATCCCGACGACTATAATCTGAGCGACGTATATAAGATATACCTCACCAACGGAAGCTCGGTTAAGGTGGCCTCTCTGAGCTTCTACGCCTGGTGCATGGCCGTAGACTACGACGGGAATGCCTATGTCATAGAGAGCAATGCCGACAACACGGGCTCTTATCTCACACAGCTGAACCCCGACAACGCCTTTCAGGTGATGGGGAGGAAGGAACTTAAACTAGACGGACAGCCCATCTCGGCCAACTATGTGCACACCATGGAGTTTGATCACAACTCTAACGTGCTCTATTGGCTAGGTACCAGCAACGACCAATACCAGCGTGTGTATGCCATCAACCCTAAAACGGGCAGCGTGACCAAGGAGAGCGAGCTGCTGCAAAACATTGTTGTGGGTCTGTACATACCCTTCCAGGGAGCCGACAGCAGAGAGGCAGCCGGCAAGGTGACACAACTCAAGGCCACAGCGCCTGACGGCGACGAGCAGACAGCCACCCTTACATGGACCAACCCCACCGTTAACTGGCGGGGCGACGCACTCACTGAATTTAAGGAAGTAACCATTAGCCGCGGCACACCGGCCCATGTGGTGGCCACGGTGCCAGGCAGTGTGGGCCAGCAATGCACATGGGCCGACAACGAGCCGGGCACAGGCATCGTGACATATTATCTCACTTCCTACAGAAAAAGCGGCGAGAAAGGTCTCACGGACAGCGTGAAAGTGTTCGTAGGCAGTGACACACCGGGCAATGTAGAGAACCTTTCGGCATCGCTCGCGGGCAAGAACGTTGCCCTGACATGGGGCGAACCGCTCACCAGCCACACCGGTAAGGGCTACGACAAGGCCTCGCTGAAGTATGACATTGTGCGTAACCCCGGCAACAAACGTGTCATGACAGACCTCGCAGCAACGTCGTTTGTTGACGAAGACATGGGAGTCTTCGACAAATACACCTACACCGTGGTGCCTAAGAACAACGCCGGAGCAGGCGACAGCACCACCACAGCCCCCATTCTGGCCGGAAAACCTTACGAGCCTACCTTCTTCGAGGACTTTGACAACGCTGCCAAGGCGGCCAAATGGCAGACGATAGACAACAATATGGATGGCAAGTCCTTCAGCTACTCGGGCGGAGGATTCGACGATTTCAAGAACTTCAGCATCTATCTGTCTGGCTATCATGCTCTTGACGACTACTTGCTGAGCCCGCCCGTGCACCTCTTGGCAGGGCAGACCTACAGAGTGTCCATGCTGTCTAAGCTGGGTAATGAGAACGAAACCCACACCTTTGAGTTTACCATGGGCACAGACGTAACCGCAAAGGCACAGTCTAAGGTCATCAGCAAGCACGAGGACATCGTGGCAACCCACAACGGTGAGCTCAGAAGCTTTGCCGACGTATTCACACCCGATGCCGACGGCAACTACTACATGGCCGTGCACTGCCTCAGCGACGCCAGCAACTACATGTCTTACTTTGCCGTTCGCAACTTCAAAGTAGAGAAAGTATACCAGAATGACATGGCCGTGACGGCTGTCAAACTGCCTTCTGAAATCAGGCAGGGCAAGGAAGCCTACGTGGTGGTGACGGTGATGAACGCCGGACTGAACGCCCAAAACAAGTATAGCGTGCGCATTCTCGACGCCGCAGGCAACGTGCTGGGCTTCAAGGACATACAAGAGGCCATCCAAAAGCAGGCATTTCAGGACGTAAAAGTGCCTATTTTGGCCTCCGAAATAGGCACTTTGAGCTTGCAAGCACATGTATTTCTAGACGGAGATGAGAACGCTGAGAATGACACAAGCGCCATGATGACGGCCGAGGTGAAACAACCCGGACTAGACTGGAACGTGGTTTGCAAGAACGAAGACATGAGCCAGTCTACCACAGAGCCCATGTCTATGCTCAAGCAATACTCCACCGTGCAGACCGTTTACACCGCTGCCGAACTCGGTAACAAAGACTGCAAGATAAAGGGCATAGCCTTCCAGTACACGCCCAACGACCTGGCTGAAGAGACAGAGCCCTTCAAAGTGAAGGTGTATGTGGGCACTACCGACGCTGAAGACCTCTATACCTCTTCCGAAGGATGGGTGGGCACAGATGCCCTGACCCTGGTTTACGACGGTCAGCAGACCATCAAGACGGGCGGACAACAGCTCATGGACTTCACATTCAGCACGCCTTACAACTACGAACACAGCAAGAATCTGCTGGTGCAGGTATGGAAAGAAGGGCTGACCAGCAACATGTTCCCCGCCCTGTTCGACATCTACGGCGGCGAAAACTGGCAGAAGCTCAGAATGTTGAGATACAGTGGCAACGCTCCCTTCGACTATACGCAACAGTCATTCCCCGTTAGCGGCAAGCCCGTGGCCTACTTCTCGATAGAGTATGCCACCGGCATCACGGCCGTGCCCGCACAAGGACGCACCCTGATAGAGGCTGTTGCGGGCGGTCTCTGGCTGCGCGACAAGGCGCAGAGCCTGAGCATCTACGATGCGCGCGGCTGCCAAGTGATGCGCGCAAGCAATGTTCAGGGCCTCGTAAGCACCCATCTGAGCCCCGGCCTGTATCTCGTCAGGCTGGTGAATGCGGCAGGACAAGTATCAACCATCAAAATGATGTTGGGCAAATGAAGAAGTTGTTCATAAGCTTTATTACCCTCTGTGCAGTGTCGGCCCTTACGCTTGTGGGGCTGCCTGCACAGGCTCAGGATGTGAGACTGGGCTATTGCAACGGCGACGAACTGGGTTCTTCCATCCGGGCACAAGGAACTGAGAGTGACGACAACGAGCTGGGCGCCGCCATCTTCCTACCCAAGAGCTTGCTCAAGAAGTATGTTGGCGACACCATCTACCAGATAAGCTATGCCAATACCGACAAGGTGGGCTCGTCTATGACGGTTTTCATCAAAACCGACCTCTACAGCAGACAAGGCATTGTGCAGACAGTGAGAAACCATAAGGCGGGTTGGAACAACATCAAGTTGAACAAACCGTATGTCATAAAAGGCGATGAAGACATCTACGTAGGCTATATTTCATACCCCAATCATATTGAGGCTGACAACAGCGAAATACTCACTATGGAGTATCATCACGGCGGTACGCCAGGCGCAGACTGGTATGGTATGAACGGACAATGGTGGGTTACGAAGGTTGACCTCATTAATTATGACTTCTGCATACGCGCCTATGCCAAGGGCAAGAACAAGCCTTTGAGAGACTTAGGCCTTGACCGCGTGACCAACTACGACATCATCCGGCAGAACAAGCCCACCTCTATGCAGCTGCAAATAACCAACTATGGAATGGAGCAAGTAGACGACTTCACCATCGAAGCCAGCAAAGACGGCCACACATTTCTCACAAAACAGATGTCGGGCGTAGGACTTGCGCACAACGAGATGAAGGAAGTAGACATCAAGGACCTGCTGTTTCCGCTTGAAGGAAACAACAACTTCACCGTCTCCATTACCCAGGTGAACGGCGCAACCGACAACGATGCCTCCGACAACAGTAAGGATTCTTACGTTTATAGCGTGCCGGAGAACGCGCAGACGCAACCCCGCAACATTCTCTTCGAGGAGTTTACCAACGTGAGCAACAAGGAGTCGTACCAAGCAGACAGCATATATCAGCTGGCCGTAGGACCGCGCAACGACGTGGTTTGGGTGAAATATCATGTAGAGAACAAACTGCCTGAGCAGTCGGCTTACGAGTGGTTTTATGACAACAACACCCAGTTCACGCCCTCTGTGATGCTTGACCGCATGGAGTTTGAGGACCTCACGGGGCGCGGACCGGCCTATTTCGTGCCTTATAACGAGTGGCTCAGCTACATGCTTCAGTCGTGCGCTACCATCCCAAGCTTTGCCACCGTTACGGTAAATGCCACTCTGAACGACGCGCATAGCATGGCCAACGTCACGGCAAAGGTGACCAGCCAGGTAAACGAGATGCCCCATCAGAAGTCATTGCGCCTCACTCTGCTGGCAATAGAAGACTCTGTGCAGTTCAGCGAGGGCTTCCCTAAGGAGAACAACGTGGTGAGGAAGTTCATCAACGGGCCTTGGGGACAGCAGATAGACCTGAGTAATTATGCCGACTCTGTTACTGCCAGCATGGCCATAGACCCTGCCTGGAACGCACATAACTTGCATTTCGTGGCCTACCTGAGCAGCTATGACAGCTCAAACCCGCTCAACTGCCCGGTTTATAACGCCGGGATGTGCAAGGTGAAAGTGGCTGACGGGCTCAGGCTGAAGGCCCTCAACGCCGAACGGCCGCAACTGTTCTACGATGGCAAATCATTCTCTGCCAACGGCGGATATAAGGTTTTGGCCGTATATAACCAGTCAGGGCAGCTGCTCAGCAACCAGCCGCTGCACGGAGGACTCTATCTCGTAAAGGTGGGCAATGGGCAGAATGTGCTTACGCTCAAGTATCTATTGAAATAATATGTTAACATTAATACATACCACATTTATGAAAAAAGCAATTCTCTTATCCCTTCCCATCGGCCTGATAATGGCCGCTATGCCCGGTACACGGGTGCAGGCGCAGGGACAGATGGTTGTGTACAGCAAGAGCAATCCATCGCCTTCGACGTGGCAGTTGGACCAGCTCATGTCACTACACTTCGACAATGAAAGGCTCTATGTGCAGCCCATGACCATCGGTACCACGGCTTTCAGCCTCGCTGATGTGCGCTGCATTAAGTTCGCCGCAGTGGTCAACGCTCTGCAAACGCTCAATGCGGGCAGCGNNCTCAGCGGAGGCACCTTACAGGTAACCGGATGGAGCGGTGGCGCCACGCGGGCTGCCCTGTTTACGGCCAGTGGCACACAAGTTCTGGTGGCCGATAACTGGGCCGGTGAGCCGCTAGACGTGTCGGCTCTGCCCGCAGGACTCTACATTCTCAAGATTAAGAACTATTCGTTGAAATTTATAAAATGATGATTATGAAAAAGACAACCGCCCTTATTCTCTTATGCCTGGCTGTTCTTGGCCTTCAGGCACAGACCATTAACCGAATGATTGTACAGCCCAAGACGGGCTATCCGCAAGGCTATGCCATCGACGGAGTAGACAGTGTGTTCTTCGACAGCGTGTCTGACGACGTGGCAGCTGCCATAACCGTCAACAAGGTGAGCACCTCATCAGCAGGCGACACGCTGTGGGTGGCCATCACGCCTACGGCAGATTGCGCCAAGTTTCGCATCACCTGCGTGCCCACAGTGCGCGCCAATGCACTGTCATCGGCTGCAACTCTTCATGCATATATGGATAATGTGAAGTCCAACTACTATTATCAGGCATTCACAAACGCGCAGATGACGGGCTTCGACCAGCCTTTTGAACCCGCTTCGAGCTACACGCTGCTCTCCCTGGCATACGACAAATACAGCACGCCATGCAAGGTGTCGAAGGCTGAGTTTACCACGCCGGCCGCTCAGCTGGTGGGTAATCCCACCGTGGCTTGGGAGATTACAGACGCCACAACCTCTACCCTATCCATGAAGTTTACGCCCAATGCCGACTGTAAAGGCTATGCCATCTGCCTCTTTAAGGCGGGTGAGGCGCAGCAACAGTTTGAGCAATGGGGCGCTATGTTCGGCTTCGTGAACATGGGCGATATGATTAAGCAGTTCAGCGGCAGGGTGTATGACAGCGAATACACCAACACCTGGACTGCCTTGGCACCCGGAACAGACTACGAAATATACATTCTGCCCATGGATGCCAACGGCAATTACGCCCCCATGGTGATTGCTTCGGCCACCACCAAGCAACTTGGCGGAACGGGAGAGGCCACAGTAGACATTTCGATAGGCAAGTATGTGTCTACAGAATATGGCAATTACCAGGAAGTAACCTATACGCCTAACGACCAGGCATCATTGCACCGCGACATTATTATCACCGAAGAGGGTTATAACGAGATGGGTGAAGATGGCGTGATAAGCTATCTGAAGACCGATAACCCGATGAATCCGTATTGGGACCAGTATGGTGTTGACGTCGCACAATGGAACGCCGACCCCAACACAACCTACTATGCTTGCGCCATAGCACGCAATCTGAACGGCGAATGGGGATCTCTTGCAAAGGTTAAGTTCACCACCCCGGCCATCGGAACCAGTGCCGCTAAGCCTGCGTATATCAGCAGCAGGAAGGTGGAGACCGGCATATCGTTCAACGGAAAGGCTCCGGCAATGAATGCCAAATGGGCTAAGCGAGGCCTTACGCTGATAGAGAAATAACGCTGCGAGCACACTTGAGGAGAGGCTAATGGACCTCTCCTCATTTTAATATCACAATAACACAAACGAATATGAGAACAAACAAATTACTTTTTACGCTGTCCTTAGCATTGGCAGCAAGCCCTTTGGGCCTCCTTGCGCAACCGGGCAACGTGACCGAGAAGGGCAAGGCGTTGCCTTATAGCAATGCGCCCGCTGAGATAAGCTCAGAAAGTATGAAGCCCACGGCAGCCTTGCCAAAGGTGTGGAAGGCCCCTTCCTTAGCTCCCAACCTGCTGTATGACCAGGCCGACGGGCAGGCTAAGGTGTGGGGATTTCTGCAATTCGACTACCGCTATCGCACCAATGCCGTGGTGAACTTCACCACCGACAGCCCCGCCACCTACTCTATGGTGTATGATTACAGGCAAGAGCTAGGCGTGTCAAAGGTAGTTACAGCCGCCACTTTCGTGGGCAGCACGCTCTATGGATATGCTTGTACCTATTACGGACCGGGCGCGCTGGTGCCTTATGCCGTGGGTACGATAAACCCGGAAACGGGCATTTTCAGTCCCATACGCACCGTAAGCATCGGCACCGGACTGCTTATCAATGACATGACGTATGATCCTGTGACCAAGAAGATGTACGGAATACAGTTCAACGAGAACTCGGAGACAGGCGAAAACTTCTCTAATCTGTACCGGATAGACCCTGGTACGGGGCAGATAGACAGCATAGGAAAGGTTGACTACCTGCTGTACGCCCTCTCAGCTGACGTAGACGGAACGCTATATGGCATAGCCCGCGATATGACAAAGGACATGGCGGATGACAACAACTCCTTTCTTGTGAGGATACCTGCCCAGACCATCGCGGCAGGAAAGACCACGGCAGAGCGCGTTGCTCCCAATACGGTGCTCGGAGTGAACGTGTATTACCAGCAGAGTATGGAGTTCGACCGCACCACTCACAAGCTTTGGTGGCTCACGCAGAGCCATGAAGGCTACCCGTATATGGCTGAGATAGACTGCAAGACGGGCAAGATAAAGGCCAAGAGGCAACTCAACGTGCAGGCGCAAATCACCTCGCTGGCCATTCCTTATCAGATAGTCAACGCGCAGGCACCCTCTTATCCACAACGCTTAACGGCTACTCCGGCGGCCATGGGAGGCAATCAGGTGGGACTGACATGGGCAAATCCCAGCACAGACTATATGGGTAATGCCCTCACAGACCTGTCGGGAGTGCGCGTTTACCGTGACAATGAGCTCATAAAGACTTTTGACGGCGTTGAGAAAGGGGCCTCGGCTTCTTACTCTGACAACGATATCACGCAGCCCGGCTATTACACCTATCGGGTGCAAGGCTACAACACGTCTGGCGACGGCATATATAAAGAGGCCCGACTATTTGTGGGTAAGGACAAGCCCGGCAAGGTTCGCAACATCGTTCTCACCACAAACGGCTCTACAGCCAAGCTTTCTTGGAACAGTCCGGCAACAGGATTGAACAACGGATGGTATGATAAGGCCTCGCTACGCTACAAAGTGGTGAGGCAACCCGACCGTAAAATCATTGCCGAATCCATCTCCGACAGCACCCTTAACGATGAGGTAACCAAGTATGCCGGCTACTCTTATCAGATTATACCGACGAACGCGCAAGGTCAGGGCGACACGATAACATCGCAGGTGGCGCAGTTCGGCCCCACGATAGAGGTGCCCTACACCGACTCTCTCAACACAGCGGCAGGCTTTAACGAGTGGATAGCACTCGACGCAAACGGCGACGGAACAACGTGGAACTATGATTCAGGCAACAAAGTGACCAATTACAACTACTCACTGAGCGCTGCCAACGACTACTTAGTGTCGCCGCCAATCGCCTTCGAGGACGGAAAATCATATCAAGTAAGATACACTTACTACACATCCAACTGGGTTACGGCCGATGATCACACGCCCATTATGGAGCGAATGAAGGTGTATTGCGGCAAGCAACCCACTGTTTCAGGCCTTAACAGCATGATAGAAGACCTTGGAGAGTTCCACACTGCAAGCGGAGACTATCTATATGGCAAGACACTCTTCACCCCCGGAGCCGGCAAGGGCTATGTGGCCTTCCAGGCATGTTCGGATGCTGACCATGGCATCATATACCTAAAAGACGTCAGCATACGCGAGTATAGCGCCAAAGACGTNNCGAGCCTGCATGGCAGCGCTACGGGCAACGTAAACACGCCTTACTCGTTCGGAGTAGATATTTGCAACGAGGGCAGCAAGGCTGCTTCGGGCTTCACCATCGAGATTCTCGATGCCAAGACAGGTGCCGTTATCGCGCAAAAGCAGATTACGGATAACCTGAATGCAGAGGAAACGAAGAACTACTCAGTGGAGTGGACGCCCACAGCTACCGGAAAATACAGCTTCACAGCACGCGTTAAGTTCGACGGCGACACCTATCCTATTGACAATATAGGCACTCAGGTGGTCTATGTAACCGTTAGCGACGAGGCAGCACAGACTTGGCTGACCGTCAACCAGGACCATTCGGCCACGGGTATGGGCGGTTGGTACATCCCCTTCAACTTTGGTTCTAAGTATACAAAGATAGATGTCATCTACCTGGCAAAGGAAATGCAGCTCAAGAACATCAGGCTCACGGGTCTGCAGTTTGTATATGACACGCCCCAAGGCACGCCGGCAAGCGAGGCCAACGTCAAAGTGAGCATCGGAAATACCACTCAAGACTACATCATTTGCGACCCGAACGACAGCTATAACGTGCATTTTGTTGACGCAGACTACTCTGAGGTGTACTCAGGATCATTCAGTCTGGACAGCGGAGCGGTGAAAAGCTGTCCGCTCGTCATCAATTTCACTACGCCATTCGACTATTCTGAGGGCAACATCGTGGTGAGATACGAGACCAATATGGAGTCGGCCAACCTGCTGTCAGGCGACTATCAGCCTTGGTATCACTATTGCAGCAACTATGACGACGGCGATCCTCAACGCTACCGCACGGCTATCTATCGTGGCAATACCAGCACTGTGAACCCCAGCAAGGTGGGTTGGAACTACTGGACGCCTTACACCATGTTTGCATATACCACAGCAAGCGGTCTGCAAGGCGTGATGCAGCCGGTGAAGAACGGCCTTAACCTGATGCAGAACGGTAAAGCCCTACTGGCCAACAAGACGTTAGAAGCCATTGAGGTGATAGCCACTAACGGTGCAACGATGCGCAAGGCCACCCACACACAGCGCATAGACGTGGCCGGACTGCATGGCGCCTACCTGGTGCGCTTCACACTTGGCGGCACTACTGCTACCGTTAAGATGATTATCAAGTAAGCTATTGTCTATGAGCGCATAGGCTCTGATGGCTCAATAGAGACTCAAAGAGAGAATAAAAGTCTGGATACAACTGAGCATCCAGACTTTTATTATATTCAGTCCCAACCCTCATACGGGTTGAAAAGACTATTGTATAACCTTAAACCTCACTCTGAACGAATGGGTATGTTCATCCCAATTCGTGCCAAGAAGCACAAACCGGCCTATCTGCGAAGTTGACCTGACATGCTTTCCGGCACACGGACAAACATCATAGTCGCCTATACGCACAAGGCGAATGGTGTCGCTCACGTTGGCAGGCAGGCGGTCTGCGCTCACGCCATCAGGCAGATGGTGGCGGTCTACATACTCATAGGTCACCGGCAAGTCTTCAGAAATGAGCCTGTTCATCTCAGTCTCGATGGCCTTCTCCTCTGTTCTGGAGGGCTTATGATCGAGGGTGAACGTCATCTTACTCTTCTTTCGCTCTATGTGGGCATTGCTGCTGCGCTGCGTACCAAACATTCTTATCATGAGCTGATTGAGCAGATGCTCTGCCGTATGGGCCGGTGGGAACTCGTCTTTGTTGTGTGCGTTGAGCACATAGCTGTTCTTATCCATGGTTAACTGGAATTTATATATACGTCCGGAATATCCTTTCACGTCTACCCTAACTTGACTGTCGCGCTTCAGCGCAAGCTCAGTTTTCTCGTTTGTAAGCAGGTCTGTGGCCACAAAATTCTTTTCCGGAAGACCTAAGAAGTCGAATGCGTGCGACGGAACAGTGACATCCAGGTTCTTGGGCCAAGCGGAGAAGTTGGCTATAACCAGCAACACCGTGTTCTCAAACTTACGCATAAAGACGAACTGGTCATGCGGATTAAACTGCGCCGACAGCCCGTTTACGTACATCAAGTCGAAGGTCTGACCCTCGCTCACGGCCCTTTCGTCGTTGCAAATATTCAGAATCTTACGGTATATGGCCTCCAGGGCGCGCTGACTGGGCGTGAGTGCCTGCCTGTCGGCATACTCATGCTCAAGACTCTCAAGGCCCCAGTAGTCGAAGATGGTTGTCCGGCCGTCGCGACCGCTGAATCCTTCCTTATACATACCGCGCTCGCCCACCTCCTGACCGGCATATATCATGATGGGGTTCTGCTGAAAGAGCGCCTCTACTATCAAGGCCGGAATGGCCTTAAAGGCATCTCCGCAGAAGAAGTCAGACGCTATTCGCTGCTCGTCATGGTTCTCCAGGAAGTAGAGCATATGGTCTTTGATGTCGTCGGTGCCCTGCCACTCTCTGGTGATAGCCGATGCCGGACGCTGCTGACAGATTATTCCGCGCAGACAATCGTACATGCCCACCTTGTCATAAAGGTAGTCGAACCCCGACTGTATGTAGCATCTGTACTTTCCGGGGTCGTACACCTCACCCACAAAGATGATGCCGGGAAAAGCCTTCTTCACACGTGCCGTGGCGTAAGCCCAAAACTCTGCGGGCACCATCTCGGCCATGTCGCACCTGAAGCCGTCTATGCCTTTACCGGCCCAAAACAGCAATATGTCGGTCATCTTGAGCCAAGTGTTGGGCGTAGGTATGAAGTGCGTGCTCCGTCCTCCGGCATCTGTATAGTCGATGCCATAGTTCAGCTTCACCGTTTCATACCAGTCGTTCTGCTGAGGATGCGAGTCGAAGCGGTCGTTGCCCGTGCACTTGGCGGGGCACTCGATGTAATCGGGCGTGCCATCAGGCACAGGCTGGCTCACCCCTTGCAGGTCTAGCGTCTCGCCGGGGCAATAGTAGAAGTTGTTTTGTGGGTTGAAGTGCATCGACGTATCGTCGTCTTCGCCCAGATCCTTCACTCCCTGCGGCTTGCAAATGCTCTTATATTGCCGCGCCACATGATTGGGAACAAAGTCGATGAGCACCTTCAGGCCCGCCTGATGAGTTCTTTTAACGAGCTCCTCAAACTCCTCCATGCGCCGATCTACGTTTTCTGCCAGGTCAGGATCAACATCATAGTAGTCGGTTATGGCGTAAGGCGAACCCGCCTTTCCCTTCACCACCCTGGCGTTTTGGGTAGGAATGCCGTAGCTTGAGTAGTTTGTTTGCGTTGCGTGGCGTATGATGCCCGTGTACCACACGTGAGTGAAGCCCATGTCGTGAATGTGATTGAGCTTACGTGTGGTTATCTGATTAAGCTTGCCGCAGCCATTTTCAAGCACAGAACCCCACTCTTTGCAAGTGAGGTTCGTGTTTCCGAAAAGGCGTGTCAGTATTTGATATATTACTATTTTCCTATGCAATTCCATGCACACTCACCGTCTTGTCTATTCGTCCTATCATTCCCTGCAGAGCCTTGCCCGGTCCACACTCCGTGAAGTCGGTGGCTCCGTCGGCTATCATGTTCTGCACGCTCTTCGTCCAGCGCACGGGGCTGGTGAGCTGAGCAATCAGATTGGCCTTTATCTCGTCAGGGTTGGTGTGTGGCTTGGCGTCTACATTCTGATAAACGGGGCACTTAGGCGTGCTGAACTCGGTGCTCTCTATGGCAGCCTGCAGCTCATCTTTGGCGGGTTGCATGAGCGGAGAGTGGAACGCGCCACCCACTTTCAGCGGCAGGGCACGCTTGGCTCCGGCGGCCTTCAGCTTTTCGCAAGCCTGCATGATGCCGTCCTTGCTGCCTGAAATGACCAGCTGGCCGGGGCAGTTGTAATTAGCTGCAACAACCACGTTGCCTTCCTTGCTCACCTCTTGGCACACCTCTTCTACCTTCTCATCAGGCAGAGCGATGATG
>DLDC01000189.1:19773-19894 GCA_002480935.1 Prevotella sp. UBA7782
GAGTGACCGGCCACCATGTCGGGGGCGAAATCATCGCCCAGGCAAAGCGCTGAAATCACTGAGTGCAAGAAAACAGCAGGCTGTGTAACCTTGGTTTCCTTGAGCTGCTCGTCGGTACCGG
>DLDC01000094.1:0-2418 GCA_002480935.1 Prevotella sp. UBA7782
AGGAGAAACAAAGATGAAATCTATTAAATATATTTTCATGGGCTTAGTAGCTGCTGCTTGCGGCATGACGATGGGCAGTTGCAGCGGCGACCTGGACGAGCATCCCTACACATTCATCGATCCGGGGAGCTTCTATCAGTCGGAGGAGGAGACAAACGAGGCACTTAACGGCGTGTACAACAGGTTGCGCAATATGTATACCGCCAATTCTTGCCTCTATCTGGCCAACATAGAGCTATATACAGAGCAGGCTTGGCCCTCGTACAACAAGAATGCCATGCACCTGCTCAACCACTGGTATGACGTGAACAATGCCAGTACGGGCAACTCAGACCGTGGTGTTTACAGAATATGGAGCGCGGCTTACGACTGCATCAACCGCGCCAACTTGGTGCTGTCTCGTGAGAAAGGCGTGCAGATGAGCGATGAGGCGCACAACCGCATCATCGGTCAGTGCGAGTTTCTGAGGGCTTATGCCATGTGGCATCTCATGCGTTTGTGGGGCGGCGTGCCTATCATCACAACGCCAACCAACGGACTTGCCGGGCTGGAAGTGCCCAGAAACACTATCGATGAGTGCTATGACGCCGTGACAAAAGACCTGGAAGACGCTGCTGCCAAGTTGCCGCAACGGGGCGAGAGTGGCTATGACGTGTGGCGTGCATCGCAAGGCGCATGTTATGCATTGTTGGGTGAGATTTATCTCTACCGTGCCAGCATGAACAATAACAATACTGATTATCTGACAAAATCGCGCGACTACAGCAAGAAAGTAATCGATTCGGGCAAGTACTCACTCATGCCTGAGTTCACAGACCAGTATTATTGGTTCAACGCCAATGCTAAGAACAACCAGGAATCTATCTTTGAGCTGCAGTTCTCTGCCACACCCGGACAGTTTAACCAGATGCACATACGCTTCGGACTGGGCCGTACCTATAAGTCGATGGGCTGCTATCAATATGCAAGAATGGGCGTGAGCGGCTATCTCTATCGTGAGATGGTGAACAACGGAGATAAGCGTGCCAAGGCTCTTCTGTCTTCGTTCAAGCTCAACGACGGCACAGAGTGCACCTACGACCCGGCTACTTGCCATTGGATTCCGGCCATTACCAACGACCGAAATGCTGAGCACAGATGCGTTTTCAACTGTAAGTACTTCGACAACCGTACAGATGCTTCGCTGGAAATGCCGTGCGCCAACTTCCCCATGCTGCGTTATGCGGAGGTGCTGCTTAACTATGCTGAGGCTTCTAACTTGCTGAAGGGTGGCGACGGGCTTGCCCAGCTCAACCTGATACGCGAGCGCGCAGGGCTAAGTGCTTATTCTTACACCACGCAAGCAGCTATGGACGAGGAGATTTTCCAGCAGCGCAGATTCGAGTTTGTGGGTGAAGGAAAGATATTCTACGATGAGTTGCGCCGTGGAGTGCTTGGGCAATATGCCTCACAAAAGTGCAAACAGGGCAAGGCCGACGGCATAACCTACTTTGATGCCGATGATGTGGACTTCAAGGCAGGGCGCCATTTCTTGTTCAAGATACCGCAGGGCGACCTTGACTCTAACCCCGCATTGGTGCAGAACCCTGACGCTCAGCCCGAACAATAGGTCTTAGGGCTGACGCTTAAATAGCAAAAAGGGCTATGAACGCAGGCAGATTGCCTCAACGTCATAGCCCTTCTTGCTTGATATATTAGCTTATACGCTGCACCATGCTAGGCGGCCCATGAGCCGTTGCTCTTCATGAGTGCTTCACCGTAAGCCTCCATTGCCTCTACGAAAGCGGCACCTAGCTTCTTAAACATTCGTTTCATAGCTTTTGTCATCCTGTTCATAATCTTTCCTTTCTTCTTTGCGGGCACCCTCATCGTGCCCTTTGTTCAACATTATATTATCCTGAAATACGATGCAAAGTTAATGCCTGGAGAGCTAATGTCCTAGTGCTTGTGCAACGTTTTGCACATTTTTAGTCGATTATTTGATGCTAATCAAGTTCTTGTGTGCGCACACAACAGCGTCTAGACATGTTTTTGTCACTGTCAGAACGCAAAAAGGGAGCACTCCAAATGGCGTGCTCCCTGCCTCTTATTGGTTGTTTGTGGGGCTCTAAGGCCCGTTGTTATGGGGTTTAAACTACATGGCAAAGACGTTGAAGCCTCCGTCTACTACGGCCACCGTGCCGGTTACGAACTTAGCGGCATCGCTCATGAGATAGTGAATCGTGCCACACAGCTCTTCCGGTTGGCCCATCCTGCCAAACGGAGTCTGGCGTATCACATCCTTGCCACGCTGTGTGTAGCTTCCGTCAGGGTTGGTAAGCAGGGCTCTGTTCTGCTCTGTGATGAAGAAACCGGGTGCGATGGCGTTTACGCGAATGCCCTCGCCGAACTTCTTGGCGGTCTCTGTGGCCATGTAGG
>DLDC01000094.1:2501-8033 GCA_002480935.1 Prevotella sp. UBA7782
GAGAAGTTGATGATGCTTCCCTTGCCCGCCTTCACCATGGGCTTGAGAAACACCTGAGTGGGTATCACCGTGCCGGTGAGGTTCAGGTTGAGCACCTTCTGGAACTGTTCGGGGTCTAAATCAAAGAATGTCTGGTCGGGACCGATGGTAGCTCCGGGCATGTTTCCGCCCGCAGCGTTGAGCAAGGTGTCTACTTTGCCATACTTAGCTACTATGTCTTTGCAGTTCTGCTCAACCAGTTCGCGGTTCATGACGTCTGTCTTCATGAACTCGCAAGCGCCGCCTGCCTTGCGAATATCGTTCTCTATCTCGTGGCCAACCTCTTCCTTACGGCCCAGGATAATGACTTTCGCGCCGTTAAGTGCAAGATATTTGGCGATGCAACGGCCCAGGATACCGGTTCCGCCGGTTATAACAACAACGTAATCTTTTATATCAAACAAGTTGTTCATAGTGTTATATTTTAAAGATTTATATGTTTTAGGTTTACTCAAAGAAGCCCGGCTGATGGTAAGGCTTGCCCAGTTCGCGGTCTACCGTGGCTATAATACCCTGCACTTGTCCCATGGCAAACATGCGTCCGAGGAACGAATAGCCTGCGTTATAGCCTCGCTTATCGTCTCCGAGCATGGTCATGCCGTGGTCTACGCGCATGGGCAGACGGGCTATGTTGGCGTTTGCGCTGCGCTTCATCTCTTCCTGCTCGAATATTCTGGCCAGTTCTATCACGTCGGCACGGCCACCCAGGTGGCTCGCTTCGGTGAAATCGCCGTTGGCAAACACGTGGCAGCTGCGCAAATGCACGAACCATGTGCGCGAAGCATACTTCTTTGCCAGGTCAACAACATTGTTATGAGCGCCGGCCGACAGGCTTCCCGCGCAGAAGGTGAGCCCGTTATGCGGGTCGTCTACGGCCTGCAAGAACCACTTAATGTCGTCGTCGCATGTCACGATGCGTGGCAATCCGAGTATCTGGAAGGGTGGATCGTCCGGGTGAACGCACATGTACATGTCGCATTCATCGCATACCGGCATGATAGCGGCAAGAAAATAGCGCATGTTTTCGCGCAGTTGGTCCTTGCTGATGTTGTTATAGCGAGACAAAAGTTCTCTGAACAGCTCTATAGGATGCTCGTCGCCCTCCTTGAAATTGCCGCTCACGAAGCCTTGTGTCTTGATAACGATATTCTCTACGAGCTGATGCTCAGCCTCGGGAGTCATCTTCTGGCGCAGCTGCTCCACCTCTTTCATCACGTCTCTGCCGTTGGGCTTGCCGTCGGGTCCAAGCACTTTAAACTTCGCCCAGTCGTCTTTGGCTCCCTCACGCTTCAGTATATAGATGTCGAAGTAGGCAAATTCGGGTATGCTGAAGTAGAGGTTTGTCGTGCCGTTAGGGTTGGGATGGTTTAAGTCTGTGCGTGCCCAGTCCAGCACCGGCATGAAGTTATAGCATATAGTATGTATGCCTTCGCCCGCCAGGTTGCGCAAGCTCTGTTTGTAGATGCTTATCTGCTCGTCGCGGTCTGGGCCTCCGTACTTGATGGTTTCGGTGACTGGGAGCGACTCAACCACCGACCATCTCATGCCATACGACTCGATGTAGCTCTTCAGGTCATGTATTTTCTCACGTGTCCACACCTCTCCGAGGGGAACATCATGCAGGGCTGTGACGATGCCCTCCACGCCTATCTGCTTTAGCATGGCAAGAGTGATGGTGTCATTCTTGCCAAACCATCTCCAGGTTCTTTCCATTTGTTTGTCAATTTGGTTTGTTATAATAATTAGGTAATATGTCAGTTTGCGGGCTAAGGCATGAAGATTAGTTCTTCATGTCAAAGCCTATGCGCACTCCATCGTAGTTTTTAGATATGTCGCTGATGACTTGTGCGGTAGAGTTTCCGCTCAAGCTGGCCAGCGTTTGAAATAAAGTGAGCACCTTCTTGCTTTCAAAAAGAATGCTGATGCCCGATGTATTGCGCTTTGTATAGCCCTTCAGGTTGATGATTAAACCGGCAAAGTTAATCTCCTGATTGCTCTCGTCGAAGGTGTAGTTGCCGCTCCAGCTCTTGCCGTCTATCTTGGCAGAGAACGTACCATCCTGCTTAAAGGTTACGTAAGTGTTGCTGCTTGAGAAGCCCAGCTGGCTGTATTGCGTCTTGAGCTTGTTCTTTACCTCAGTGGCGGCCACCTCTCCACCTGCCTTGGCCAGTGCGTTGTCAGATGTAAAAGCGCATCCCGGGCCGCTGTATCGCCATGTGCCGACCAGTTGCTGGGCGGTAACTTTGTTTGTGCCGATAACGGATGAGAGAATGTTTCCTACTGTTTCACCATTTGTTATGGCTCCTAAAATGCTGCTGACGGCGTTTCCTGCTGCCGATGAGGCAGTTCCTGTAGTGCCAATAGTGCCGCATGAAACCATAGACAAGGAGGCTGCCGCAGCTAAAAAAAATACCTTTGCTTTCATTGTTGTGCTATTATTATATTTTTTCTTCTTGCATGCAAAGTTACTGTTTTGTAGGTAAACGAACAAGAAAGCCTGGCTTAAAATAAGTTGGTTTATGCAGTAAAATCAACAAAAAGGAGCTTTAAAGCCACAAAAAGTTAGTTTCTTTGTGGCTTTTAAGTGTATTTAGCTATTGTAAGTAGCAGGTTGTGGGAAAGTAACAAAAACAAGTCTGTCAATCCGTCACCCTTTGTGTCTTGCGCAGAGAGGGGTGCTGGGCCAGTTGCTCTATGCGGTATTGCCGTGGTGTCTTGCCTGTAAACCGATAAAAAGCCGAGTAGAAACTTTGCCGGTTGGCAAATCCCACCATATCAGATATGTCCTCCATATTAAGGTCTTGGTAGCGTTTGTCCACGAGCAATGCCATAGCTTCCTCTATGCGGTAGCTGTTTACGAACTCAGAATAGTTTTTGTGAAACCTCACGTTGACCACGGCTGAGATGTAACGTGTATTGGTGTTGAGGTCCTCAGCCAGTTGTTTGGCAGAATAGTCTTTGTCTCTATATCTTGCTTCGACAACTATTTTCTGTAGAATCTCCCTCTGCAAAGCATCCATCACGGTCGGACTTACAAGGCTTCTATAAGCGGCTTTCTTTTCTTTCTTCTCTTGAATGTTGTACTTAGGCATTTTTGTGATTCTTAAAAATTTGACAAGCTTTCGAACAAAACCCACTTTCACTCTTCGGGTCAAATGTAAGAATAAATATTCGAAGTAGCAAGTTAATAATACTTAAATCGTAAAAATACCATCAAAGTGATAGCCCTTAATGCATCCAAAAACGCTTAGTTATATCTATAAACTGTCCATTAGAGCTTTTCTTATACATTCTCTGATTGGTTGTCTTGCTTTTTAGAGGTCCCAAATGTCTCAAAAATGGCCCAATCTTAAGGTAGTCGAAGTCGTTTTTGTTGACGCATTCAGGAATTCTTATTTTGCCGGAATACCATCCCACTTTGAAGGTTGGGTGCTGCCGGTGTATGTAGGCTGCCAGTTGGTTTATGCTTTCCGGCTCGGCATCACCGCCCATAAAGCTCACGCAAGTTATCTCTTTGCCATATTCGCCTATCATCTTTTCCAGCGCATCAGCATTGAGAGGCTCTCCCACATCCTTCCAAAGGAAGGGGCTATGGCACCCCGGACAGTGGCACGGACAGTTGGATATGTTGATGGCCAGCGTCACCTCATCGGGTATTTCTTGGAAAACTATGTCGGTGTTAACGTATTTAAGCATCTTTGCCTGGTTGTTTATAGCTCTCCGGCAGCCCTTGCTGGGTGTGCCGGAGAGTCTGTTTGTCATTGTTTGTCAGTTGCTTCAAGCTTTCACGTCCACCTTCACTTTGGGCATTTCGGCCTGTTTCTGCTCTTGTTGTGCCTCGCAAGTAACATACTTGTCTGTTGTAGCGTAATAGCGCCGGTGAGCCTCCTGCTGTCTGGGAGCCGAGAAGTTGCTCACGCGCTTCAGGTATCCTATGATGCGTGTCAGATAGTCTATGTTCTTGCTATGGCAACATGGGCATTCCTTGAGATAGCGTTTGTCGATGTGTCCGCAGTCGTTGCACACCGTGTTAGGAATGTTAAAGGTGAAGTAGTTGCACCCTTCCTTGGCTGCCACGCGCAGCAACTGGCGGTATTGCGGCTTAGACAGATGTTCCTCCAGGTTCATGTGGAGGGCCGAACCGCCCGTGAGATGCTCGATATAGGGCGCTCCGTGCAGTTTGAACTTATCCAGAATGGTGAGCGAATTATCCTCTACCACGTAGAAGTAAGAGTTATAGCAGTCGCGCGGAACGAAGTAACCATCCTCTCTGTCCCACTTGGCGTGCTTCACGCCCACGTTCTCGGCCGGTATCATCTCGCAGTTGAACATGGCTTCCTTAGAGCGATACTTCTTGTTATACTGCTCTACGAGGCCCAATATGCCTTGCACGAAGTGCAGATAGTCATCGTTTGGCGTAATCTTAAGCCCCATAAACTCAGCAGCTTCCACCAGTCCGTTGATGCCGATGGTGAGATATTGCCGTTTGATGTTGATGTATCCGGCGTCGAAGAGTGGCAGCATGCCGTGTGCCTGCAGCTCTTTGAGGTTCTCGTTGTAAGCCAGCTGCACCTTATGGCACAGGTCTATGACGTGTGAGAGATACTCCTTATAGTCCATCTGATGGTTTACGGCATACTGTATGCACCTGTTCAGGTTGATGGTGAGCACGCTCTTTGAGCCTGTCGACACACCTCCTGCGCCCAGCGTATAGCTGAAGCCGTTGTCTTGTATCTCGTTGCGCAGGCGGCAGCAAGAGCTCAGCGAGTCGGCGTTGTCGCTCATATAGGTGAAGAAAGAGTGGCCTTCGGCATACATCTCTGCCGTAAAGTCGCCCCACTCCTTATCCTTGCAGTCGCCGTTTTCGGTCAGCAACGCCATGGTTTCTACGGGGAATGTGAGCACCGTCTTGGTTCTTTCCTTGTTGAACCACTTCATGAAGCGCTTCTGCAACCAGCTCAGTCCGTCCCAGTCGGGCTGACTTCCGTCGGGGAAGTAGAAGTTTCCGAAGATAGACTGGAAGTAATATTTGTCGTAATAGCTGATATTCCAGAACACGGCCTGATAGTTTCTTGCGCCCGTGGGTTGGTTGAGCGAGTAGACAATCTGCTCGAAACAGTCGGTGATAACCTTGTCTATGGTACGCTTGCGCAGTGACAAGTCAACCACCTCGTCGGCCCGTTTCCAGTAGTCCTTGCCATATTCTTTCTGTATGAAATAGTTCATGTACATCAAGAATTCGGGTGTGGCGCAGGCACCGGCCAACATGCTCGACACCATGAACACCATGTTGATGAATCCTCCGCAGAAGCTCTTCAGATTGGTGGGTGCCGTAGAGTTTCCTCCGATAGATGTCGTACCGCCGATGAGCCAGGGATACATGGTGATGCTGGCGCAATAGTTGGCCAGGCTGGTTTCGTCGTTCTTATATATAAAGTGGTGTGTGAGCTTGTCTATATACTCATCAGCCAGCTCCTTGCCATACATCTTCTT
>DLDC01000094.1:8091-9558 GCA_002480935.1 Prevotella sp. UBA7782
AGCGTGGCGATGTTCTTGTGCTCAACGTTGGCATTGGCGTCATATTTAGAGCCTGTGGCAGCGTTTGAGGCGTCGCAATACTCCGTTAGGAACTTCATCTTGGCCAGTGTCTCACGGTCTTCGGTGTGTTCTTGGCGGTAGATGATGAAGCTTTTGGCCACCTTATAGTAGCCTTCCTCCATCAGGGCCGTCTCCACCTGGTTCTGGATGTCCTCTACGCGGATGTCGTTAGTGATGTTGAGCCGTGAGATGATCTTCGAGATAGAGCTCAGGTCTACCTCTTCTCCCACGCTCTGAAAAGCTTTCATGATGGCGTTCATAATCTTGTCGAGCGAGAAGCTCTCCCTGCTGCCATCACGTTTGGTGATTGTGAAATTCTTGATTTCCATTTCTAAATTTCTAATAGCGTTGTCTATGCTTGATATTATATTTAATTCTTGAAACTTTATCGCCTTTGTTTGCTATATCGTTATTCGGTAGTTTGCTCTACATGTTGTGTAAAAGTTTTCTACTTAACGATGTATCTAGCCTGATTAACAGTGTATTACATTTTTCGATAATATGAAAAGTTGCCCGTTTTAGAAAACATTTTTAGTTTTGTTTCCGTCGGAGTTGTCCGAACAGGCAGATGTTTTCGACTGCAAAGATAGTAAAAATCACATAACCTGCAAGGCTTTCACGCATCTTTTTTGGCACTAAATTTCGCTACAACTTTCGTCATTTGGCGGAAGCATCTCTTATTCTGAAAGTTATCTCGCGTTGCTTCAAGTGAAAATAATTTTTGCCCTTGCAGGCCAGCTTCGCTCATGCTGTGTGTGGTCATCGGTCTTGCCGCGGGATGAACCATTATGCGCTGCTCCCTGAGAGGTGGACTGTGGCTCCTCTGCCATGCCGCGGAGTGCTTGCGTCGGCAAGGTTTCGGCTGAAGAGAATGGGGGTGGGGCACAAAAAACGCACAGCCTTTTGAGCTGTGCGAATTATTCTTTTAATCTTTGTGGCTAAAAGTTTTGAATTTCGTGCTTGATTGTTGGTTCGCTCCTCCCGGAGCTCCCCATTAATCAGCATCGATGTTATCCTGCTTTATGAAACACTCTTTTTACCTAAACCTTTACCTATCAAACGAAACAATCTTTGTTTCTACCTTAAATAAAATAACTAAAAACCTAAATCTATATTTACTACTAACCTAAACAATTTCTTATCTCTTAATTGCACTGCAAAGGTAGTTGGTTTCTTCAACGTTCGCAAGAAAAAAGCAGATAATATTGCTCTTTTATCGCTATTCTTGACCAATATCAAGGTTTTTGTGTGCGCACACAAGCTCCAAACACCTGTTTTGGTGCGTTTGGGCCCAACAAAGAGTCGCCGGACGGCGTCTTAGCGGGAGGCTCATGACAAGGCTTCGTGAAGCTGATTGGGGCTTGGTTGCTATCCGGTTGATAATGAGCGGGTTGACGGAAGTGCCTG
>DLDC01000094.1:9590-12281 GCA_002480935.1 Prevotella sp. UBA7782
AAGCCCAAATAGGCACTTTCGCAGCTCAAAACAGGCATTCTTGGCAAGCAAAACGGTGCTTCTTGTTTGCTTGCCTGGTGATGATGGCTTTGGCAGAGCCTCTCGGATGTGATGCCGCACGAATTATTTCGGCGTTTCGAATAGACAAAGTGCGGGTTCATGCGTCATATTTAGAAATAAAGAAGACATTGAATAAAATCATCTAAAGAGTGACATTCTACATGAAAAGGAATCTTTTGACCGCTCTGCTCATGCTTGTGGGCATCCTGGGCAGCATGGCCGGACCCCGTGCGGAGAGGCTGCTGAGCGACGGATGGACCTTCTATCCCGCCTATGACGTGAGTAAGAAGCCCAATGTGCAGACCGTGAGCGTACCTCACTCGTGGAACTTGCGCGATGTGTTTAATGGCATGAAGTATGATCGCGGTACTTATATCTACGAACATTCGCTGCCTAAAGATGCCTCTATGCAAGGCAAGAGGGTGTTCTTGAAGTTTGATGCCGTGTGCTCAGTGGCCGATGTGATGGTCAACCAACACACCGTGGGGCACCATGCCGGCGGCTATACGGCCTTCAGCATGGAGGTGACGCACGAGCTGAAAGAGGGCGACAACAAATTGTCGGTGGTGGCCTCCAACGCCTATCGCACGGATGTGGCGCCGCTGGCAGGCGACTTCAATCTCTACGGAGGCATCACACGGCCCGTTCATCTCATCGTGACAGGCCTCGACTGCATATCCCCCCTCGACTGCGCCTCGACGGGTGTGTATGTGCATCCCACGGAGATAACCCCTCAAAAGGCGCGTTGCACCATAGAGACGGTGCTCTCGCTCACCACCGGTACGCAGGGCAAGCAACTGCGATGCAGCATCATTGATGCCGGCGGACGTTGTGTGGCTGAAAATACATCGGCCGTAAGCGGCGAGCGCATGATGCAGAACTTGACCGTAACAAATCCCCATTTGTGGAACGGCAGGCAAGATCCCTATATATATAAGGTGAAAGTTGAACTGCTTGACAACGGCAATGTGGTGGATGAGGTGACCGATGAAACGGGCTTCAGATACTTCAACGTAGACCCCGACCAGGGCTTCATGCTCAACGGCAGGCATCTCGACCTGCACGGAGTGTGCCGTCACGAGGAGGCATACGGCACCGGCAGCCTGCTCAACGAGAAAGCCTTAGAGCAAGATGCGCAGATTATTGCCGACATGGGAGCCACGGGCGTGCGCTTTGTACACTATCCCCACTCGCGCCAAGACGTGGAGCAATACAGCAAAAGGGGCATTGTGGTGTGGTATGAGCTCAACCTGGCAGGCCCCGGAGGCTATAGCTCGCCCGGATACGTGAGCAATAACGACTTGGAAGCCCACGTAATGCAGAACCTGGAGGAGATGATCAAGCAGAACTATAACGCGCCGGCCATCTGCATGTGGAGCCTCTGCAACGAGCTGTCGTTCAAGTATGACGAGCCTGCCACCTTCCTTCGCAAGCTCAACCAACGGGCTAAGCAACTCGATCCGTCAAGGCTCACCACGCTGGCTATATGCTATAGTCAGGACGGCTTTCAGCACATCACCGACCTGCTGGGCTGGAACAAATACTTCGGGTGGTATACGTCTGACAAGAACGTGGGCGACTTCCTCGACCAGGCACGCAAAGAGGCGTGGCCGCAACCCGTGGGGCTGTGCGAGTATGGCGCCGCCGGAAGCCCGCTGAAGCATGCTTTCAACAAGAAGTCAACCAACTTTGTACACTATGAGGAAGACCAGGCTCGCGTGCACGAAGACAACTGGAAACAGCTGTCTGTGCGACCATGGGTGTGGTGCAAGTTTATCTGGCAATACAGCGACAATCCTTCCAGCATACGCAATGAGGGCGATGCCAGGGGCATAAACGATAAGGGCATGGTGACCTACGACCGTAAGACCAAGAAAGACAGCTACTTCTTCTATCAGGCCAACTGGACCTCAACGCCCATGCTCTATATCGCCTCGCGCAGATATACCGAGCGCACAGAGCCCGTTACCGACATAAAGGTGTATACCAATCAGCCGCAGGCCACGCTATACCTAAACGGCAAGAAGGTGGCCACGGGCAAGAAGGACGGCTTAGGCCGCGTGGTGTTTAAGAACATCAGGCTGCGTGACGGCAAGAATACGGTGAGGGTGACCTCAGGAAAGCTCACTGACAGCTGCGTGTGGACGCTGGATGTCACCAAGAAGAGTGACGATCGCCCAGCCGCAAGTCAGACACTCGACGGCGCGGTGTGACTAATAGCTTTGACTTGACGCAGAGGCTAACAGACAAGAACATAGGAAACAAAATCAGTATATGAACAAAAAAAGTATAGTTTTTATTGCAGGTATCGTGGCGTGTGCCCTGTCGGCACACGCCCAGAAAACCTTTGTGGCCACACCGGCTACGCTGCAAAAGGTGATGAAGCAGGTGGGTGCGGCCGCTAAAGGCATGAAAACCGACATCGTGGTGACGCTGCACGGCGGCGAATATGAGTTGAGCGAGCCCCTTACCTTCGGCCCGAACAGCTCGGCAAATAACACACACACCATTACGTTGCGGGCTGCCACGGGCGAGACGCCCGTGATAAGCGGTGGCCGACAGGTGACGGGATGGAAGCGCATACACGGCAATCTGTGGTGCGCGCCGCTGCAAAGTGACAACAAGCTGCGC
>DLDC01000012.1 GCA_002480935.1 Prevotella sp. UBA7782
AACATCCACTGACTTTCTGTTTTTACTAAAGCAAAGAACCTAATTTTTGACAATATCAGATAATGAGCTAACGCAAAGAATAAAGGCAGTGGAATTATCCGCAAAAAAGAAGACAAGTCGATAAAAATAACTATCTTTGCAATATAGAATGAGACGGTTCAATGAAAGAAGGAACTATCTTACTTAGTTATTCATTTTAATTCATAATCTATGAACGGAAATTTTGTTTATCACAACCCGACCAAGCTCTATTTTGGTCCGGACAGCCTCAATGGGTTTGAAAAAGAATTGAAGAAATATGGTCCCAACATCCTGCTCAACTATGGTGGAGGCAGCATCAAGCGCAATGGCGTTTATGACGAGGTCATGGCAGTACTGCGCAAGACGGGTAAGACGGTGGTGGAAAATCCCGGCGTGATGTCCAACCCTACGCTAGAGAAGCTCAACGAGGGCGTTGACATCGCACGCAATCACAAGGTAGACCTTATCCTAGCCGTAGGTGGTGGCAGTGTTTGCGACTATTCTAAAGCCGTGGCAGCTGCCACTCATTACGATGGCGACTATTGGGAGGCCTTCTATCTGAAGCAGCAGAATCCGCCAGAGGGGCAGGTCATCCCACCCGTGGCCTGTGTGCTGACTATGGCGGGCACTGGCAGCGAGATGAATGCCGGCACCGTTATCACCGATGCCGCACATACACTGAAGGTTGGACATGTCTTCGATGAGCGGCTCATGCCCAAGTTTTCTATTCTCAACCCCAACTACACACTCACCGTGCCCGACAATCAGATGAAGGCCGGCATCTACGACATCATGAACCATATCATGGAGCAGTATTTCTCCGGAGATGATGACAACACATCCGACTATCTCTCTGAAGGGCTCATGCGCGGACTTATCGTAGCAGCGCGCAAGGCTGTGAAGAATCCTAAGGACTATGAGGCACGCAGCAACATCATGTGGACGGCAACATGGGCACTCAACACCCTTATTGGCTGTGGCAAGAAAGAAGACTGGGAAGTGCACATGATAGGCCATTCGGTGGGCGCTTGGACACATGCGCCACATGGCTACACCCTGGCCGCAGTATCGATGGCTTACTATCATAAGATTCTGAAATATGGCCTGCCTAAGTTTGTTCGTTTCGCAGAAAATGTATGGAGCGTAAATCCAGAGGGTAAGAGCGATGAGCAGGTGGCCTTGGCTGGTCTCGACGCATTGAAGGCATGGATGAAGGAGATAGGCCTGCCCCTGACCATCAGCGAACTGGGTGCTACCCCCGACATGCTCGATGGCATAGCCAAAGGCACCTTCCTCCTTGATGCAGGCTACCATCAGTTGACCCACGACGAGCTGATGGAGATATTAAACGAGAGCATGTAATCTGATAGGAGAATACAGAAGATACAAGAATTATCCGGACAGATGGGTGCTTAGTGAATGCTTTAGAACCCTTCTGCCCGGATTTTCATTAGATGTATCTCTATAGATTGTGACGCGCACCGGCTATCAGACTTCTTTCATCCTTCCATTCGCCGGATGCCAGAGGCTCTTAAGCCATGGAAGCTACATAAGGATTACTGTTCTACGATAAACTTGAGGCGGTTAGCTTTAACTATCATCAAGCTGTTATCTGTTTGCGGTATTGAGCCGGTGTAATGCCGGTTTTCTTCTTGAACATACGGAGGATACTGAAAACCTATCTGATAGCTGATATGCTGAAGAATGTTTGCTAGCCGGTGAGCGGGCACTCGAGCGAGTGTCCGCACGGTTGTTGATGATCTTTTATATACAACAAATTGAGTATCATGCACCAGTTCATCAGCTGCACTTCACCCCTTTGAGGCCTTCCTTTAAAGGAACAAAAAATCCCGAGATTATTCCCGGGATCAAATCGCGAAGCGCTCTAGATGAAAAAGCCAAACGAGAGCGTCTTGAATTTCATGCCATGTCCGTCCTTAATCAGGTCGCAGGGGCTATACTTGAAATAAAGATTGTAGCCGAAGAAATTCATAGTAGCCATAAAGTCCACCGTAACAGGCTTTACCTCAGCATTATTCGTAGACATCTTTACGCCTTTTCCGTTTTCCTTCCACTTGGTCTTTATGCTACTACTCATGTTCAAGTTAAGTACCGGTCCGAGTGAAAAGCCTATTTTTTTGGAATAAAAATGATAACGGAGAGGGAAGTTCAAGCTGAACACCTTGATACGAGAGAACTTCGGTGTAACGCCGTCTGCATACTGACTGAGCTTTATTTCGTCTTTTTCAGTCTTTACAAAACACGTGTTACCCTTGATTCGGTAATTGCGCCAATCCAATCCTAAGCCCAGCGAGAAGCAATGATGACCGTTCCTAGGATACACTCTCACATCAGTAAGCCACCATAACTCCCAAGAGCTGAACATTCTGAAGTCAGCCTCTGAGGGCATTCCCGGCGTGCCATTGAAGCCAACAAAGAAGTTACCGACAATCTCTGTCGTGGGGTAGGATGTAGCCTTAGAAGAATTCTTCGCAATAGGCCAAAGACTGATGTTCCAGTTCTTGCCCATCTCACTGGTGCTCACATAATTGCTATCAACAAGCTGTATGGAGTTGCTATACTTGAAATCGGGATTGCCCTCTTTGCCTCTTATCATGATTGTTTGTGCCGAATCAGACGTGATAACAACCACCTTGTCGGCCTTGTTCACTACGAGCGTGTCTTGCTCTGCCTCATTTCTTCCAAACATACATAGTGGGAGAAAGGCCACCAAAATACTTAATAATAATTTTCTCATTGCTTATTGTTTTTTCTTGTTATTATTCCGTTAGTCCACTACCCTATCAGCTTTCGCAGCTCGTCTATGCTGCTCACGCTCCCCTCCATATATACCAGGGTGATTGAGCGGCATTTGCCGGAGCCCGAAACAAGGTAACACAAATAGCGATTGGTTTTGCCGCGCGGTACAAAGCTCATGATGAGTGATGTTTTCTTGCCTTTGCTGCGCAGCTCTACACTTACGGCATGCTGCCGGTCATGCTCTATCAGATTGTCTATCTCATTCTTTTGCTGTATGCTGGCATTGAACCTTACGCTATGATAGAAGTTCAACCTATATTTACTGAGGGCACGTCCCCTTACCTTAACCTCCACCATCTGGTCTTGGGAAACCACTTTCCCTGCAAAGACAGCATTGGCATGCAGTCCGCCTTGCGCCATTACCATACATGGAATAAGCCATATCATTAAGAAAAACAGAACTTTCTTTTCCATATCTTTATTTTTTTTCAGTCAGTCATATCATTGGTCAGTCATCAGCACATCCTGCAGTTGGCCATCTACAGAGTTGGTGCCCTGCATGTCAATGTCATCCATTGTTCTCACAACCTCCGAACGTATTGTGCCCACATCGGTGGTTTTCTTACCGTATATGTAGGCTACGCTATAGTTCATGCTAGCGTCAATCCATAATGCGGCAGAAGCAACAAGCACCAGAGCTATGGCAGCTGCGCTTGCTATCCTTATCAGTTTGCGAGTGGCAAACGGCCTGGCTGCCTTTTGCTCACCAGGGTCTTGAATGCTTCCCAGCCCCAAGATGAGTTCTCTCATGGGCAGAAGGTCATCATCCACACACTTTTCCGCGAAGTAGTGGTATAGATATTGCTCCTCTGCAAGAGATGTTTCTCCCGCCATGAATTTTTCTACCAACTTATGAATATCATACATCTTCTTCATACACCTTATATATGTTGTTGCGTTCAGGCTCAAGCCCTACTTTGCATTTGCTTCACTATCATTCCTCTCAATGCCTGTCTGGCTCTGCTCAAAGCCTTTCTTACAGCCGGCTCTTTCATGCCCATGTAGCGGGCTATATCGGCCATTTCCATACCATCTATATGCCTCAGCTGTATAATGGTTTGTTGCAAGACAGGCAAATCGGCTATGAGTGACATCATTACAGCTATGCGTTCGTCTTTTTCTTCAGACTGCACAACGTCGCAATCATCTATGTTCAGCGTTGTCCTTCGTCGCCTTAGCTCGTCCACGCATTGATGCCTGACCAGCGTAAGAGCTAAAGGAAGCAAGGGCGAGTGCAACGTGTCTACCATCTTCCACAAGCGAACGAGCACGGATTGCACAGCGTCTTCGCTGTCAGCCCCATTCTTCATGTAGCCCATGGAGGTGGCTAACAGCCTAGGCCTGATGTCTTTCACTTCCTTTTGAAACTCCTCTTCGGTCATCTTTTTCGTTGCATTTCTAATCTTATTACGAACATTCCGCGCTTTTGTGACACAAATTTACAAAAAAATTATCGTCAAATCGTTTTTAGGCTCTCGTATTGAACAATAATCAGGTAAGGGTCTTCGCGGGCAGGCGCCAGCAAACTGCGTTTATTCAATGTATGTCGGAAAGTATTTCCGGGCTGAACAGATGGGAGCAGATGCCGTTGCTTTCTTCATATTCTGATGGCTCACAGTTCTTGAATAATGAACAGCCTATCCACAGAACTTATCGGCTGCGGCGATAATTCTTGTCAACACAATTTGGGTTGACTACAGTCGCCATGCCTAAAAGGGGCACTTCTGTCATTCAAAACAGGCATTATGAGCGGGCGAAATAGGGCATATTACGATGCAAAAAGGCCTATTTTTGCGGCGCATATCTGTCGCACTCGTTTTTACTTGTCACACTCGTTGCGACAAAAAACAAGATGACACCCATGGCAGACTGCTATCATGCCAAGGATGTCATCGTTTATTGTATGGTGAGCAACGGCAAGCCACCAAGGTCTGAAATGCCCGATGCTTACCGATATGGTGCTCTCTTATCCTAAAATTTGAGCTGCATGTTCCTTCACCTTTATCTCTTTGGGATGGAAGATGCGCGTGACGCGCCCCTCCTCATCTGTAACAAACGTGGTGCGGAAGGTTCCCATAGTGGTCTTGCCATACATCTTCTTTTCGCCGTAAGCACCCAGTTCAGTGACAAGCCGCTTGTCCTCATCAGCTATAAGCGGGAAGGGCAGGTTGTTGCGCTCAATAAACTTTTTATGGCTGGCGGCACTTTGCGTGCTCACGCCCACAACGGCATAGCCTTGAGAGAGAAAAGACTGATAGTTGTCGCGAAGGTTACAAGCCTCGTTGGTGCATCCGGGTGTTGAGTCGCGAGGATAGATATAGAGCACCAACTTCTTTCCTTTAAAGTCACTCAATTTTATTTCCCTGCCGTCCTGGTCCTTTCCCAGCATCTCCGGCAATTTGTCTCCTATGTTCATATTGCTCATTAGTGTTTGATGATAAATACTATTTCTAGGCTTTTTAGATTACGCTTCTGCCACCGCCTTTCTGTATGCGTCAAGCAACCATTGCTGTTGCTGAGCAATGGTGAGGTGACTGTTGTCTAGCTCTATGGCATCATCGGCTTTCCTCAGAGGACTGGTGGCCCGGTGCGAGTCTATGTAGTCACGCTCCTGCACATTCTTCAGTATGTCGTCAAAGCTAACGTCTTGTCCTTTCTGCTTCAGCTCATCATATCGCCGCTGAGCCCTGACCTCAGGCGAGGCAGTGACAAACACCTTGAGCTCGGCATGAGGAAAGACCACCGTACCAATATCCCGGCCATCCATCACAATGCCTTTTTCCTTGCCCATGAGCTGCTGCTGGGCCACAAGCAGTTGTCTGACAAAAGGCAGGGCGGCAATGACACTTACATGCGCCGACACCTTCATGTCTCTTATCTCTTGTTCTACGTTCTCATCATTCAGATAAGTATCGGGCCTGCCCGTAGCGTTGTTCAGACGGAACGTGATGTGTATGTCGGGCAACGAAGCCTTCAGAGCCTCATCGTCCACCTCATCATCGGTCTTGAAAAAGCCCTTGCGCAAGGCAAAGAGGGTTACGGCGCGATACATGGCACCCGTGTCTACATAAACATAACCAATCTCCTTGGCAAGGTTCTTAGCCATCGTGCTCTTGCCGCACGATGAGTAGCCGTCTATGGCTATAATAATCTTTCGCATGATTTAAAGTAAAGATTTAATTCTATATACTGTATTTCCATTACAGGCAGTAAGCCACATTAATCATTAAAGCAGAAGAAGACACATGGTATTTGCCATAAGCCACATTCAGCTTAAAGCGTTCCAGATTGACGCCGGCGCCCAAGCTAAGCCCTGCTCCATGACTGCTCTGACTGTCAGAACTCTGAATTTTCATTTCGTCTGCCCGCCTGAAATTATATCCGGCACCTATCCATATACTCTCCGAGAGCAGCAGATCGGCGCCCAGGCACAGGTGGTTGGCAAAGCGATAATCATAATGGGTCATATCCACCAGCGTGGCCGAAAAGCGCAGGGGTGCCATGGCCAAGGTCTTAGAAACGCCCACCTCAACATCAAGGGGCATCTTGCCAAAGTCCTCGTCATAAGCTTTCAGCTCACCACCCAAATTGCGTGCTACAGCCGATATGCTCCATTCATGGTCGGGGTCGTAATAATTCAGGCCCAGGTCTACCCCCATGGCAAGGCTGGTGTAAGAGCCCAGCGACGAATAAACCATCTTGGCCGTTATGCCACCCACCCATTTGGAAGCAAGCGTATAAGCAAATGTTCCGCTCAAAGCCACATCCTGAGCAGAAAAAGAGCCTGTTTCGCGGTTATACTCATCCGTTTCTTTCATGGTGCCATAGTTGATATACTGCGCTCCCACGGCCCACGTGGCCTTGTCGCTGGCAGCCTTCACAAAAGACGCACTCAGATAGTTGGCTCCCTTCATATAGCTCATGTAGTTGAGACCGATGCTCATATCACTTACAGAGGCAGCCAGGGCGGGATTGGAAAACACCAGCGAAGCATCATCTTCTATAATGGTTACGTTGTCGCCACCCAATGCCGCAGCGTGCGCACCGACGGGCAGACGAAGGAAATTGTATTGTGACTGGCTCTCTTGTGCCCGTGACTGTAAGGCCGCAAAGAGCAAAAGGAGCAGTAAAAAGCCTTTCTTCATTTAATTGTATTTAAATTTTCGGCAAAGTTATGCTTTTTTTCGAATAACTGTACTATTTTTGCAAGTGAATTGAATCATCATCACTGAATTTACGTTTCATATAACGATAAAAGTTAGATTTTAGTGTAACGTGGAAGTAAAGAAAGCATATAACGCCGACATAGAACACCTTCGTCCTACAGCATTCTTGCTGGGGCTCATCCTCTCATTGGCTTTGCTGCTGGCAGCGCTGGAGTTCACCACCGGCGGAGCGAGCTCAAGCGACGACGACAGCGATGAGCTCGACGATATGGCCCAAGACCTCAGTCAGCTGCCACTCATGGATCAGAAAGACATGATAGCCGCCGTAGCTGCACCGCCCAGCTCAAAATCGGTTACCGAAAAGCTGAACGAGGTGGAAAAGACGGTTGCGCCTGAGGCGGTAGACAAGTTGAACCTCGACCTGAAGAGCGACGCCACCGGCACGCAGATGCCCGACCCTACCAAAGACGAGAAGGTGAGCAACGAGACAACAGCACAGTCGCCGGTAGCCATAGACGAGAACAACGAGGAGAATTTCAGAATTGTTGAGCAGCTGCCTTCATTCCCCGGAGGAATGGTAGAGTTTATGAAGTGGCTCACCAAGAACCTGCAATATCCTCCCACAGCACAGGCCCAGAAGATACAGGGGCAGGTTATCGTGCAGTTCATCGTGGGTAAGGACGGCACCATCAGCGGTCAGAAAATCATCAAGCATGCCGACCCCAGCCTGGATAGAGAGGCTCTGCGCGTCATCGGCATCATGCCCAAATGGACACCCGGACAGCAAAACGGCAAGCCATGCCGCACGCTGTTCGAAATACCCATCAACTTTAATTTGTAGAACAAAATATATTTCAGAATATCATGAACGGAAATCTAACATCCGAAGAGATTCTTCATTTAGTGAACGAATATATCAGCAATCTCTCATATAACCGTAAGCCACAACGGCTGTATGAGCCTATTAAATATGTTCTCTCCATGGGTGGCAAGCGCATACGCCCCATCCTCATGCTGCTTGCATACAACATGTATAGAGAGAACCCCGCAAACATCCTGCCCGTGGCTTGCGCGTTGGAGACTTATCACAACTATACCTTGCTGCATGACGACCTGATGGATAACGCCCCGATGCGCAGAGGACATCAGACGGTGCACGAGAAGTGGGATGCCAACACCGCTATTCTCTCGGGTGACACCATGCTCGTACTGGCTTTTCAACGGCTGTCAGAATGCCCGGCAGATAAGTTCGAGCCCATCTTTAGCCTCTTCACCGAAACAGCATTGCAGATAGGCGAAGGGCAACAATATGACATGGACTTTGAACAACGCGACGACGTGAGCGAGGAGGAATATATTGAGATGATTAGGCTCAAGACAAGCGTGCTGCTGGCTTGCGCCATGAAGATGGGCGCCATACTGGCTGACGCACCCGAAGAGGATGCTGAGAATTTATATAAATATGGCGAGCACATCGGTCTGGCTTTTCAACTGCAAGACGACTATCTGGATGTTTACGGCAATCCGGAAGTGTTCGGAAAGGCTATTGGCGGCGACATACTGTCCAATAAGAAGACTTACATGCTCATCAACGCCATGAACAGGGCCAATGAGGTACAACGTGAGGAACTGGGCAAGTGGCTGGCAGCAAAAGATTTTGACCCACAAGAAAAGATAAAGGCCGTGACTCAGCTCTATGATGAGATGCACATAGGCGACCTGGCCATCAAGAAGATAAACCAATATTTTGAAGAAAGCAAGACATTGCTCACTGCCCTGCATGTGGATGAGAGCCGAAAGCAAGAACTGGAGGCCTATGCCTTGAAAATGATGAAAAGAAAGAAGTGAGCCCATGCCATACCGCAGACTGCCTAAGACTGATGCCGCACGGCTCAAAGCACTGAAAACGGTGCTCGACAACGGCGACTTATACACCGTCAGAGAACACTTCATCAGCTGGAAAGTGCTGAACAGCGCGCAATCACTTTACAACCAACTGCTCACAGCCGTTGAGCAATACAAGGTGGCCTATGCCTCGCAGGTGCGCCACTCTGACAAGAACAATGGCCTGAAGGCCAGGGCCAGCATGTATCTGAGCCACTTCATACAGGTGCTGTATATGGGTGTTGAGCGGGGAGAGATAAAACCTGCCTTGCTGGAACTGTATGGGCTGAACGCTGACAGCAAAGCGGTGCCCGAGGTGAAGAGCACGGAGGGCATCATGCAATGGGCGCCCAAAATCATCAACGGAGAGAAAGCTCGCATAGCAAAAGGAGGACGACCCATCTATAACCCAACGATAGGGATGGTGAGCACGCACTTCGACATATTCAAAGAAGCTGCTGAAGCCAGAAGCACTGACATGCAACGCACGCGTAGAGCCACCGAGCAAGTGGCTCACATCAGGCCTGAAGTGGATGAGTTGCTGCTGGAACTATGGAATGCCATCGAGGCCCATTATGCCTCACTACCCCTAGAAGAGAGACTTGAGAAGTGTAAGGAGCTGGGCGTGATATATTATTATCGAAAGGGAGAAAAAGCTGCTGAAGAGTGAAACAGAATGCTCTCTCATGAGGATTATTAAGAAAAGAATACACATGTACATTATAGACACGCATACACATATAGACGGTGATGAGTTTAAGGACGACCTGCCACAGACCATAGCCAGGGCTAAGGCCGCCGGAGTGGGCAAGGTTTTTCTTCCGGCCATTGACTTGCCGTCGGTGAAGAGCGTGATGAGCGTGTGCAAAGCTTATCCACATTACGCCTATCCCATGATAGGCTTGCACCCGGAAGAGGTGAAGGCCGACTATCAGCAGGTGCTGGGCAAGATGCACGACATCATGACGGAGAACCTGGAAAATGCGCCCGAAGCTGAGCGATTTATTGCCATAGGTGAGGTGGGACTGGACTTTTACTGGACACGCGAAAATGAGAAAGAGCAGCTGCAGGCATTTGCCCGGCAAGTGGAATGGAGCATAGAGACGCGCCTGCCTCTGATGATTCATTGCAGAAAGGGACAGAACGAGATGCTGCATATTCTCCGGCCGTATGCCGAAGAGCTGCCCGGGGGCGTGTTTCATTGCTTCACAGGCAATCAGCAGGAGGCTGCCCAACTACTTGCTTTTCCACGCTTCATGCTGGGCATAGGGGGCGTGCTCACGTTTAAGAGCTCGCATCTGCGTGAGGATCTGCCTGCCGCTGTTCCGCTATCTCGTATCGTGCTGGAAACAGACAGCCCCTATATGGCTCCTGTGCCCCATCGCGGAAAACGAAACGAGAGCGCCTTTGTGGCACTGGTAAGAGACAAGCTGGCTGAGGTGTATGGCGTTTCGCCCGATGAAGTGAATGAGGTGACCAGCCAAAACGCTGCCAAGACCTTTCATATCACCCTCTGAGAAAGATACCGGTTATCACCATTAAAATCCGAATCATCACATTTGAAGAAGTCTAAAGTCTTAGGGCACATCGTCGCTCTGATAGTCATAACGTGCTGGGGATGCACCTTCGTAAACACCAAGTTTCTGCTCTTGGGTGGCTTGATGCCGCACGAGATATTCGTATTGCGCTTTCTGCTGGCCTATATATGCATCTGCATCATATCTCCGCGCCAGCTTTTCTGCCACAGTCTGAAAGACGAAGCGATGATGCTTTTACTGGGCATAACGGGCGGATCGCTTTATTTTCTAGCAGAAAACGAGTCTGTCAAGCTGTCGTACGTCAACAATGTGTCGTTCATTGTGTGCACCGCTCCCCTGCTCACAACATGTCTTGCCATTGCCTTCTTGAAGAGAGTACATGCCACGCCAAGGCTGATAGCAGGCTCACTCATGGCCGTTTGTGGAGTGGCCATCGTCATCTTCAATGGTCACTTTGTGCTACACCTTAATCCGTTGGGCGACTTTCTGGCCCTTGTTGCCGCAAGCAGCTGGGCCATTTATAGTATGCTGATGAAGTGGGCCACGCAGCGCTATAACTCAGTATTCATCACACGCAAGGTGTTCTTTTATGGTCTGGTCACCATCCTGCCCGTCTTTGCCATCCATCCATGGGATTATCCTCTGGCCAGAATGGCACAACCCGTTATATGGATGAACGTGCTATTCCTGGGCATCATAGCCTCCTTTGCATGCTACGCGTTGTGGACGTGGGCCATAGGACGCATCGGCGCGCTTACCACTTCCAACTATGTATATCTTAATCCCATCGCTACTGTGGTGGTAAGTGCCATTTTTCTTAATGAACCGATGACCGCTATGGCTTTCATAGGTAGCGCGCTCATCCTGCTGGGGGTATATATTGCCAACAAGAACCAAAAAGAATAATCAACAAACCATATCGCCTATTGGCAAGGAAATGCCGAATCGGAGCCGCCAAAGTGAATAGTCAAGAGTTTGACTGACAAAGGATTAAACTTTCTGTTGCATCTCCTGACGGCATTTTCGCAGCCTTTCTACCGCCTTAAAATCTTAACCCTGCATGGCGCCGGGGGCAAAGTTTTGTGAAAAAAATGTATAATATATTTTGCCAATTAAAAGAAAAGCGCTACCTTTGCACCCGCAAACAAGAAA
>DLDC01000087.1 GCA_002480935.1 Prevotella sp. UBA7782
GTGCCATCGAGGTGCTCGATAAGCGAGATGAGATAGACACTTGGATAAAGATATTGCTGCGCGAGCGTGGCCAACTCATTAGTGCTTTCAGCGAGTTGCCCATCTGCAGGCAGGTGTTTCACACCGATGCCAACTTCTTTCTTGCCCGCATGACCGATGCTCAAGCTATATATGACTATTTGGNNGTGGAGCGGGGTATCATAGTACGCAATCGCACCCGCATTCGGCTTTGCAAAGATTGCTTGCGAGTCACCATAGGTTCTAGAGAAGAAAACAGAGAATTGTTGGGCGCATTGAGGCAGTATAAGTGATTTCTCAATCCCACAAAAAGGGTATACTTCAGCCCTTATTATTTGTTTTTTTAAGCTCCAAGCCATTTTTGCAACTCAGTTGCACGACTAAATAGCTACCTTTGCGGCATGAAACAAACAATATGAGGATATGAACAAAAAATTATTGAGAATTCTCCTTACGGTGGTGCTGCTCTTGGTAGCGTGGCTTGTAGCCCGCCACCTGCAACTGCCCCTTTGGCAACAACTGATAATCTATCTGGTACCCTATCTGCTCATAGGCTACGATGTTCTGATGGAGGCTGTTGAAGGCATAGCAGAGGGTAATCCATTCGATGAAGACTTTCTGATGAGCATAGCCACTATTGGGGCTCTGCTCATAGGCTTTCTGCCGGGAGCAGAGAGTCAGATGCCGGAGGCTGTCTTTGTGATGCTCTTCTTTCAGGTAGGCGAGCTGTTTGAGGATTATGCCGAGGACAATAGTCGCAGGTCTATATCCCAGCTCATGAATATTCGTCCTGACACGGCTAACGTGGAACGGAGCGGAAAAGTACAGACGGTGAAGCCCGACAGAGTTGAGGTGGGGGAGACTATTGTCATTAAGCCTGGTGAGAAAGTACCTATGGACGGCGAAGTGATAGAAGGTACATCGGCTCTAAACACCACCGCACTGACGGGAGAGAGTGCACCACGTAAAGTAGAGACAGGCGACGACATCTTCAGCGGATGTGTCAATCTGTCTGGGGTGCTCAGGGTGCGTGTAGCTAAGAGCTTCGGCGAATCTACAGCTTCAAAGATTATAGATTTGGTTGAGAACTCCGGCAAAAGCAAGTCGCGCAGCGAAAACTTCATTACCCGTTTTGCTCGTATTTATACGCCCATTGTCGTGTTGGCAGCTATGCTGCTTGCCTTCATACCACCGTTCTTCTATGATAATTATTGGTCAACATTCCCTGTTTGGCTTTACAGAGCCCTTACATTCCTTGTGGTGAGTTGCCCATGTGCCCTGGTTATCTCCGTGCCCCTTACCTTCTTTGCCGGCATAGGAGGAGCATCGCGCAACGGCATTCTTGTAAAAGGTGGCAACTATATGGACGCACTGGCCAAGGCATCTACCGTGGTCTTTGATAAGACAGGTACGCTCACACAAGGTTCATTCACCGTAAACGCCGTACATCCTGACAAGCTTAGCGAGCAAGAACTGCTGCACTTAGCGGCACATGTGGAGCGCTATTCTACTCACCCCATTGCCGTAGCCTTGCGACAAGCTTATCCCAATGAGGCTGACAACTGCAAGATAGAAAATGTAGAGGAGATTGCTGGTAAAGGCGTTAAGGCTTGTGTAAACGGAAAGACGGTGTGCGTGGGCAATGAGAAGCTGATGAACGATGTTGGAGCTAAGATGCACTTATGTGAGAAATGTCGTGATCATATAGGTACAGTAATACATGTGGCTGTTGATGGCGTTTATGCAGGTCATGTGGTTATAGCCGATAGCATAAAGCCCGATGCAGCCGAAGCCATCAGCTTGCTGCGTAAAGTTGGCGTAAGAAGGTCAGCAATGTTGACGGGTGACCATAAAGACGTGGCACAGAAAGTGGCCCGACAACTGGGCATTGACGATTACTATGCAGAGTTACTGCCAGCTGATAAGGTGCGCCATCTAGAGCAGCTGTTGCGTGAAAAGCCGGACAAGAGTACGCTGGTTTTTGTGGGAGACGGCATCAACGATGCTCCCGTTCTAGCCCGTGCTGATGTAGGCATAGCCATGGGGGCCATGGGCAGTGATGCTGCCATAGAGGCTGCCGACGTCGTGCTGATGGATGACAAGCCTTCAAAAATAGCCAAGGCTATCAGAATATCTAGACATACCCTTAGCATAGCTCATGAAAATGTGTGGTTTGCCATTTCGGTTAAGGTGGTTATCTTAGCACTGGCGGCTATAGGCTTGCTAGGCAGTGCNNGTATTCGGTGATGTGGGCGTCATGGTATTGGCTGTGCTCAACGCTATGCGGGCCCTCAGGGCGTAAAGCTAATTTCTTAGGACTTCTATTACTATGCTCCGGTCTGTCACGTGAGCATTTTATAAAGTCTTTTGAAGAGTAAAACACTCAGATAATAAGGGGGTAGGCGCAAACTACTATAACGCGCCGGCCCCTTCATAATAAGATAAGATGTGCTTGAGAACAGACACTACAGCAAAGAGTATTCACGAAAAGTCTCCGGAATTTGGCAGTTTCAGAAAATATTCACTATCTTTGTAGCATCTACCAAATAAAAACGAAAAACGTTGAATTCCCTGTTCATTTTCCGATAATCAAAGTGATTAAGAGTAGACATGATGGGGAAAGGTGGTGCAAAAGATAAAATTCATGCACCGTAAAACTTGAAAAGTATGAACAATAAGAAGAGCCATTACATTCATGCGTTGCTTATAGTCTTTCTGTGGCTGGCATCCCATGCGCTGCCTTTGCAGGCACAACGCAACGAGATATTCAACGACCGTATACAATCGTTGCAAGTGACGGCCGACGACAACTGGATGAGCCTTCCGATATATGAGCTCAACAACGGCCAGGTAACTATCAGCTTCGATGACATGACCCACGACTATCATCGCTATGCTTACAAGATAGAGCACTGCGAAGCCGACTGGACAACATCTGAGCAGCTCTTCGACAATGATTTTTGTGAAGGCTTTGTGTCTGATAATCTGATAGACGATGCTCAGCAGAGCATCCTGACCAACCGTCTCTACACTCATTATACCTTCACACTTCCAAACTCACAGTGTAAGCCCAAGATGAGTGGCAACTACAGGGTTACGGTGTATGATGATGAGGACGACCAAAAACCGGTGTTCAGCGCATGCTTTATGGTCAGAGAACCTGCCGCAAGCGCAATGGGGGTGAGTCTGAACGCAACGGCCAACACCGACAGGGGTATCAACGGCAGCTATCAGCAGATAGCCATGAAGGTTTCGTATGGTCCCTACAAGGTGACTGATCCGCAGAACCAGCTGCATACAGTGTTGTTACAGAATAGTCGGTGGGATGATGCCCGGCTCAATGCCCGTCCGCAGTATGTGCAGGCCGATGGGTTGGTGTGGACCCACAACCCGCAGTACATATTCCAGGCAGGCAACGAATATCGTAAGTTTGAGATACTTAGCACACACGTGGCATCCATGGGTATAGAGAGTATCTATTGGGATGGAACAGACAATCATGCCTATCCCTTTATATCTGAACCCCGAGCCAACTATCTGTATGATGTGGATGCCGATGGGGCTTTTCTGATACGTAATTCGGACAATACTGAGGTAAACACTACTAGTGACTATATGATGGTGCACTTCAGACTGAGATGTCCTGAGCCCGTAAAGGGTGATGTATATATCAATGCCAACTGGACACAAGACCGCTTTCTGCCACGATACAGGATGGAGTATAACGACTCTACACACTGTTATGAGGCGCAGGTGCTTCTCAAACTGGGTTACTACTCTTATACCTATCTTTTGGTAACACCCGGCGCAAAGCCCATCATCATGCCAACAGAGGGCTCGTTCTATCAGACCGAAAACCGCTATCAGGCATTGGTTTACTACCGTCCCATCGGCGGACGAACAGACCAACTGGTGGGATATACGGAGATAAAGACACAATAGTCAAGCTAAAAACCTACAAGGTGAGCATAGATGCTTAACATAAATTACATGAGGTATTATTGATTTGGTCAGGGAAAGTTCGTATTTTTGCAAAGAATTATAACTGTGTGAATATATGAACATCAAAACAACCTGTCTAATTTTCGCGTTTCTCTTGCTTCACGCCTTCACATCATGGGGAGACGGTTTCAACCTTTTGTGGAACCAATATAATGAAGCCAAGGGCAAGGACTTGCCACAAACCGAACTGAATGTGCTGGGGCAAATCATCAAGAAAGCAGAGCAAGAAAAAAGTTACGGCAATCTGTTGGCAGCCGAAGTTAGTAGAGCGGCAGTGAGATGTACACTATCTCCTGATTCTATCGAGGCCGACACGCTTAGGTTGAGAAGACGCATAAACAGTTCTACCGATGTAGCATTGGCTGCCGTATGGAGAGTGTCACTCGGAAAGATATACAGCATACTAGACCGAAACACAGACACTAACATTCGGACCCAAGCACTATACCGGGCAGCAATGGAACATCCGCAGATATTGGCTGCCACCCAAGCCAAGGGCTACGAGCCTTTGCTTACCAAAGGAACCGACAGCAGAATCTTCGGCGACGACTTGCTGCACGTAATAGCCATGGAGACAGAGATGTATGACGTAGCTGGGATTTATTACAAAAGTCAAGGCAACCGGCCTGCTGCCATGTTTATGGCCATGTGGCAGGCCCAAAAAGAGGGCGAACAGCATGCGTCAAAACTAGTTGGAAAACTTGACTCTATCATGAGTATGTACGACGACCTGCCTGACTGCGGATATGTGGCAGCAGAGCGATATAAGGTTATGAAACCCAACAGTTCGGTAAGAGAACAAATCAGCTTTATAGACTACGCTACAGCCCACTGGCCCATCTGTCCTGGCATAAGCGAGTTGCAAAACGCACGTATCAGCCTGACAAGGCCGAGCTTTAACCTTAGGATGAAAGACCATCGTTTTTTCGCCGGCACTACTAGCACTATCGTGCTTGAGCAGGTCCGCAACTTGCATGAAGTAAAGGTGAAAATAAGCAGATTGAAGGACGTTGACGGTCGCACGTCATTCGACGGATATGACAAGAACGAACTGAAGAAATTGCGTGCCAAGACGGATATGTCGTTCAAGCCGGTAGTACTCTCATGCCGCTTTACGCCCCCATCGGATTGGGAGTATATGACCGACTCGATGACAGTGCCCGCTCTGCCCGCTGGCATCTATCTGTTAGAGGCTTCTGCCGACGATCCTAAGATTGACAGTCGATGCATGCTTCTGTATGGTTCAAGACTAGCCATGGTGTGGGAGAGTCTGCCAAAAGGTTCATTACGTATAGGCGTGATGGATGCCGTGAGCGGACAACCCGTGAAGAATGCGCATATCGTTATGAAACAAGGTTATTATAACGAAATGAAGCAATCTTTCGAACTCACCACCGACGACAAAGGTGAGGCCATTACATCAATCAATAAGAATTACTACTTTCCTTATTGGGTGTATACCGACAATGATAAATTTGCAAAGACGCAATATGGTTGGTATGGCAATGCCTATTATGATAATGAAGGTAGCCGAAAGTCTCACTCTGCGGAGCTCTTCACCGACAGAGGTATCTATCGTCCGGGGCAAACTGTTCATGTGTCGTTTATAGGCTATCAGCAAGATGACTTAAATGTAAAAGCCGACTCGAATACAACAATTCGACTAACTTTGAGCGACAATGATGGTCAGGTAATTTCCAAAGCAACTATCAAGACCGACGAGTGGGGCACAGCCTCGGCTGACTTCGAATTGCCTCGCACCTTGCTTACTGGGCGAATGCTTATTCAGGCTAACGGAGATAATTATTTGTATGCGGAAAGATATGTTCAGGTAGAGGAATACAAGCGGCCCACTTTTAAAGTAGAGGTGGCACCCTATGAACAGCGTTATGCAGCAGGTGATACGCTGTCGTTGCAGGGAACTGCTAAGACTTATTCGGGCGTGGCCGTGGCAGGTGCCAAAGTGAATTATACCGTAGTAAGGCGTAGGGCATTGTGGTGCTGGTGGACTTCAGACCGTTCTGCCAAAACAATTTATGAGGGTTCGACCACAACATTGACCGACGGAACATTCAATATGCAAATTCCGCTCACCATGCCTGATCTTCTCATGAAGTCCAGCAGATGGGGCGATTTCTATAACTTTGAGGTAACAGCTAAGGTAACAGACAATGGTGGCGAAACACACCAGGGTTACAGCACGTTGCCACTTGGAACTAAAGAGGCTGTGTTGACAAGCAATCTACCACAGAAAGCACTCGTCGATAGTCTCAGGAGTATAAAGTTCATCTATCAGAATGCGGCCGGAAAAAGTATAGATGGCGAAGTAACCTACACAATAGATGGTAAGAAATACCGCGCAAAGACTAACACTGATGTTGAATTAGGCGTGATGAAAAGCGGAAGCCACAAACTGATAGCCGTTTGTGGCAACGACACGCTCAGGCAAGAGATTGTAACCTTCTCCATAAAAGACAAGAAACCTGTGGTGAAGACGTCCGACTGGTTCTACGTAAGTAACAGTCAGTTCAGCAGCGATTCACAACCTGTCTATGTGCAAGTGGGTTCGTCTGACAACGATTTTCATATATTATACTCTATCGTTACTGCTGACAAGGTGATTGAAAACGGCGTCATCGATAATAGTAATGCGTTGATCACACGCGCCTTCACCTATAAGAAAGAATATGGTGACGGAATAACACTCACTTATACGTGGGTGAAAAACGGAAAAGTTTATAAGCATCAGGCTAACATTGAACGACCCTTGCCAGACAAACGGTTGCAAGTGGAGTGGAATACTTTCCGCGACAAGCTAACGCCTGGACAGAAGGAAGAGTGGACACTCACTGTCAAACGTAACGGAAAGCCTGCATTAGCTCAGTTCATGGCTACAATGTACGATGCCAGTCTAGACCAGATAAGTAATTACTCGTGGCCTTTCAGACTCTCATTTGCCAACCGGCTGGCTTATGTGAATTGGAATAATAGTTTGGATGATGACAACAACCGTTCGCTTTCGTTGAGCGCATTTATAGAGATGCAGCACGTGTCATTGCTGCAGTGGCGCACTTTCGATAGCTCACTCTTCTCAGACTTCTATATGATAGGCGGAAGAGATAATAACTTTGGAAACGGTATACGAATTAGGGGCAACCAAAGAATGTTAAAGCAAAATATGACTCTTGCTGCCATGCCTGAAGCTGCTGCCCCAGCTAAAGAGGAAACCAAATTGTATGATATAGTAGACAGTCGATCCTCAGACACGCAGGAAAATACCACCAAAGAGGTAACGTTGCGCGAAAATATGCAGGAAACGGCCTTCTTCTATCCTAACTTGCTGACAGATAACAAGGGACAAGTGAGCATACGCTTCACCCTGCCGGAGAGTGTCACAACATGGCGCTTGCTAGGTCTGGCACACGATAAGGAAATGAACTATGGTACCATCACTGCTGAAGCGGTGGCACAAAAGGCTGTTATGGTACAACCCAATTTGCCACGATTCATCCGTGTGGGCGACAATCCTACAGTAAGCGTGAGAATATTCAATACTCAGAGCCATCCTGTTTCAGGGACGGTTTCGTTCCTGCTGATGGACGCCAACAGCGAGGAAAAAGTGTGTGAGCAGCACGCTGAATATAATATAGATGCTAATGGAAGTACCTCAGCACTGTTCAACCTAGCCGGCTCTAGTTTTGCTGGGCACGACATGCTCATTGCCCGTGTAACGGCTAAGGGCAACGGATATAGTGATGGAGAGCAAGATTATCTGCCAGTACTGCCCAACAAGGAGATGGTGACCAATACGTTGCCTTTTACACAAAACACTGTGGGTGTTAAGACTATAGATATGAGCAAGCTGTTCCCCAAAGATGCTACGCAAAAAAAACTTACCATAGAATATACTAATAACCCCGCTTGGCTCATGGTTCAGGCTCTGCCTTTCATGGCTCAAGTAGACGAGCAAAACGCACTCAGCCTGTCGGCTGCGTTATATGCTAATAGCATCGGGGCTTATATTATGAAGGCTAAGCCGCAAATGAAACGTGTCGTTGATCAATGGCGAATGGAAAAAGGCAACGAGACATCCATGATGAGCAATCTTGAGAAAAACGCCGAGCTAAGTCAGCAACTACTCAGTGAGACGCCATGGACCTTAGATGCGCAGAATGAGCGTGAGCAGAGAATGAGGCTTGCACGCTTCTTCGACGACAACAGCTTGATGGCACGGCAAACTTCACTCAGCAGTTCGCTGGCCAAACTACAAAATGCCAACGGCTCTTTCAGCTGGTGGAAGGGTATGTCAGGGAGCTATGCCATGACGACTGCAGTGGTCAAGACCCTGGTGAGGCTCAATGTGCTTATCGGCAATCAAACTTCGAATGCAGAAATGCTAACCCGTGCTTTCAGTTATTTGGATGTGCAGACAGCTCTCGAGGTGAAAGAACTCAAGAAGATGGCAGCTAAAGGCATCAAAAGGCTTACGCCAAGTGAGACTGCATGCGACTATCTCTATGCTTGTGCACTGAGCGGAAGAAAGTCGTCAGCCGATATAGCTTATCTTGTAAACCTGCTCAAGGCGATGCCCACGCAACTTACTATATATGGAAAAGCCAATTCTGCCGTTATACTGGCTGCTTACGGACAACAAGCTAAAGCCAAGGAATACTTGCAAAGTCTAAGAGAATATATGGTAAAGAGTCAGGAGCTAGGGTGCTACTTCGACACGCCCAAGGCTTATTACTCTTGGTTCGACTATCGTATCCCCACTCAGACGGCTGCTATTGAGGCACTGCAGTTGCTCACTCCCAATGACCCCAATATCAAAGATATGAAATGTTGGTTGCTGCAAGAAAAACGCACCCAGGCATGGGACACACCCATCAACTCAGTGAATGCTGTCTACGCTTTTCTAAAAGGAAATATGCAGGTTCTCGACGAGAAGCCCGCTACCCAGTTATACGTAGATGGTGATCAACTCAAAACGGGTGAGCTCACAGCTGGAACGGGTTACATCAAAATACCCAATGCCCCCATGGGCAAGATTCTGGAGGCTAAGAAGAGTAGTTCAGGAACAAGTTGGGGGGCAGTCTACGCCCAATTCATGCAGCCAGCGGCACAAATAGATAATGCAGCCAGCGGATTAAGTATAACAAGGCAGGTGATAGCTAACGGAAAGAATATCAATGACTTGAAGGTAGGAGATAAAGTAAAGGTAAGGATAACCATCAAGGCCAGTCGCGACTTCGACTTCGTGGAGGTTCAGGACAAACGTGCAGCATGCCTCGAACCTGTTAGCCAGCTAAGTGGTTATCTGAAGGACTATTATATAGCTCCACACGACAACGCCACCAACTATTACTTCGACTGCCTTGCAAAGGGTACACACGTCATCGAAACTGAATATTACATCGACCGCCAGGGTGAATACAACACAGGCACGTGCACCGTGCAATGTGCTTATGCACCGGAATATTCTGGTAGAGAGAAGGCTAAGAGTATCGTTGTGAAACAATAAAAATCATTTGATATAGAGAAAATAAAGATGAGAGAACTGTTTTCATTAGGCCGGAGCGGCAAAACATGGCGACTGATACTCCTCGCAGTATTGTTACAACTGCCCTCGGCTTCCATGGCACAACGTATGTCGGCAGAGCGTGACACGATAGACTTGGGCAAGATAGCCTTCAGAAACCCCGTTACAGCAACTTTCAGACTGAACAACACAGGCAACGTGCCCATATACATTCGCAAAGCCGAAACGAGTTGCGGATGCACCCAAGTTACTTATCCTCACCATTCTGTGGCTAGAGGAAGGAACTTCGTGGTCAACGTAACTTATGACGCCAAGGAAATGGGGCACTTTGAGAAGTATGTCGCCCTGTATCCCAATGCCAGCCAGAAGCCCCACTTCCTGTTTATCAAAGGCATTGTAGTGGCTCCCGAACTGGCCGACAAGAAAGAGCAGAAGCCTCATAAATATACGGCTCAGGAACGTAAAAATATGGCTATAGCACAGGCCACTCCTTCGACATTATGGCTCCCTACAAATAAAAAGAAGACGAAGATTAAATACACCGTAGTCATCAAGAACGCTGGAGGCAAGATGTTGGAACTGTCGTCATTGGAGGTTCCTGAAGAAGGAGTAGAAGCTCGGCTCAGCGATAAATTGGTGGTACCCGGAAAGACGGAGAAATTAAAAGTAGTGATAGACCGCAGCGTTTTGGGACAAAGTGACGATGAGCGCGTTATTCGTCTCACTACCAACGATCCCGTCACACCAGTGCTAAAGATTAGTATTAAATAAGATAAGACGAAGAAGAATGTTGAAAATAGAAATAGACAAGGGTAGTGGTTTTTGTTTCGGAGTAACCACTGCCATACGCAAGGCAGAAGAAGAACTGGCTCATGAGAAGCCTCTCTATTGCTTGGGCGACATAGTCCATAACAGCATGGAGGTGGAGAGACTGGCTGCCAACGGACTGGTGACGATAGACCATCAGAACTTCGGCAACTTGCATCACGCCAAGGTTCTGCTACGTGCACACGGAGAACCACCAGAAACCTACAAAACGGCGCAGCGCAATGCACTGCACATCATAGACGCTACTTGTCCCGTGGTGCTTCAGTTGCAACGGCGCATCAAGCGACAATGCGAGCAGAACCCTGACGCACAGATAGTAATCTTTGGAAAAAATGGCCATGCAGAGGTGCTGGGACTTGTGGGACAGACGAGCAACAAGGCTATCGTCATAGAGTGCTTTGAAGATGTAAAGAAGCTAGACTTCACCCGCGACATTTATCTCTACTCGCAAACCACAATGTCGCTCGATGAGTTTCACCACATCATTAGCTATATTCAGCAACACATTGCTCCGGGCGTCACTTTCAAAAGCTTCGATACCATCTGCCGCCAAGTGGCCAACCGAATGCCCAATATAGCTGAGTTTGCCTCACATCACGATGTAATCATCTTTGTGGCTGGACGAAAAAGTTCAAATGGCAAGGTGCTCTTTGCCGAATGCCGTGGAGTAAACCCCAATGCCCATCAGGTAGAAAGAGCTCAAGAAATAAATATGAGTTGGTTTGACGGTGCGCAGACAGTAGGCATTTGCGGAGCAACATCAACACCTAAATGGCTCATGGAGGAATGCCGTGACTACATCTTTGAGCATCAGCATCAAGGCTGAGATGACCATGAGGGCGCATAAAGACAGATGATTTATGACAAATTTAGCCCCCCTTTTCATGCTTTAAGTCAATTTTATTTGCAAAAGGCATAATTTCTGATTATTTTTGCACTCATAAACTATTCACTTACATTATGGCTGACAATAACAAGAAGATGGAGCAAATCCTTATTAGGATTACAGGTCAGGACCAACCGGGTCTTACGGCCTCTTTCACAAGTATTCTATCAAAATATGATGCACAGGTACTGGATATTGGTCAGGCCGACATTCACAGCACCCTTTCACTGGGATTGCTCATCCGTATAGATGAAGAGCACTCAGGACAGGTTATGAAGGAGGCTCTGTTCAAAGCCACTGAGCTGGGCGTCAACGTAGGTTTCTCACCCATCAGCAGCGAGGAGTATGAGGATTGGGTGAACCGTCAGGGAAAAAACAGATATATTCTCATGGTGCTTGGCCGCAGCCTTTCGGCTCGTAACATAGCTGCTGCTACAAGCATCATCACAAAGCAGGGAATGAATATCGATGGTATCAGGCGCCTTACCGGCCGCATGAGCCTGAAGCATCCTGAAAACAATGTCAGAGCCTGCATAGAGTTTTCACTCCGCGGCGAGCCCAAGAACCACTCTGAGATGCAAGCAGCCTTCATGAAGTTATCTAACGAGATGGCCATCGACTTCTCATTGCAGCGTGATGATATGTATCGCCGTATGCGAAGGCTCATCTGCTTTGATATGGACTCTACACTTATTCAGACCGAGTGCATTGATGAGTTGGCAAAACGCGCCGGAGTGGGCGATGAGGTATCTGCCATAACAGCTAGTGCTATGCGCGGAGAGATTGACTTTAAGGAGAGTTTCACAAGACGTGTCGCTCTGCTCAAAGGCCTCGACTCAAGTGTTATGCGCGACATAGCCGAACATCTACCTATCACAGAAGGCGTAGACAGACTCATGTCTGTGCTCAAAACAAGTGGATATAAGATTGCTATTCTCTCCGGAGGATTCACGTATTTCGGCGAATACATACAGCGTAAGTATGGAATCGACTATATGTATGCCAACGAACTGGAGATAGGCGAAGACGGAAAGCTTACAGGTCGTTATCTGGGTGAGATAGTAGACGGTCATCGCAAGGCCGAGTTGCTCAAGCTTATCGCTCAGGTTGAGAAGATTAACCTGCGTCAGACCATAGCTGTGGGCGATGGTGCCAACGATCTGCCAATGATAAGCGAGGCTGGTCTTGGAATAGCATTCCATGCCAAACCACGTGTGGTGGCCAACGCAGAGCAAAGCATCAACACCATGGGTCTCGACGGTGTGCTCTACTTTCTGGGCTTCAAAGATAGCTATCTCGGTGAATTGGGTGGCATAACAACCGACAACTAATAATAGCACACCTCATCTGCTATAGGGCAATAGCTACCAGCACAAAATTATTCTGCCTCTGCACCTGGGCCTTGTCAGGCTCTTGATGCAGAGGCAGATTATTTATATTGAGTATAAAAGGAACTCATACGGATGCGACTTGCTCAACAGCCCGACCCATCCAGACTGCAGGCGGTTCCTTCTGGCATTGGCTCCAAGCCAACATCAGACGATGACAGCGTTACACTACCATCTTCTAGTACATAGCATGGAATGCCCACATCACCTATGCGCTTGGCTTCAGCAAAAGCCGGATGATGGTCGCGAAGGTCAAGAAACTCTTTCAGATTTCGCACGTGTTCACCAATATCTATTATCTTGAACTTGCCGTTTCCCTTCACTTGTCTCTCTACGTATTCGCAATAGGGACAAGTCTTCATTACATACATCTTAATCATCGTTTTTTGTTTTTTGGAGTTTCTAAATGTTCATGAGTTTAAGCTCTGAAGTAACAAAGCGGCACCACCTCCATAAACAGACGATGCCGCTTCATATTTAATATAGAGTGGGGTAGAGCCCATCTTATTAGTTCAGCGTGCCATTGTTAGCCTTGTTTATCATATCCTCGCTAGCATACAGATAAACTTCTACACGACGGTTCTTCTGGCTCACAGTCTTATTCTCTATGGGGTCAGAACTACCCAGGCCTTCGCAAGAGCGAATCTGAGAAGAAGTCACACCGTTACTCAACAGGCAAGACTTAACAGAGTTGGCGCGCTTCTCGCTCAACGGAAGGTTTATCTGGTCGTTGCCTGAAGCGTCGGTATAACCCTTGATAGCCACGTCACAGTCTGTATTCTTCTTCATGATGTTGGCAAAATTGGTTAAGTCTTTCTTAGCTGCGGAGCTAAGCGTATAACCATTTGTTGGGAAAAGAATGCCTGAGTCGAATGTAACCTTTACGCAAGTAAGTCCATTGGCGTCCGTCACTTTGTCTACTTTGGCGTTCTGAACCTGTGCTGCTGTCTGCTCAGCCACTTTATCCATGTGATGGCCGATGAGCGCGCCTGCACCTGAGCCTACAGCGGCACCAATAGCAGCGCCTATAGCAGTGCTCTTGGTGTTGTGACCTGCTATCTGACCGATAATACCACCTACGGCAGCGCCTATGCCACCACCGGCTGCTGAGTACGTTCCCTGCTTAGTTGAACATCCAACCACTGCGAGCAGGCATAAACCTGCTGCCATTACCTTTACGTGTTTCATAATGCTTATAATATTTGTTTTGTTCAATAATACTAATTGCAAATATACTCTTTTTTAATCAAATAGTGGCTAAAGCCAACTATTTTTTGTAATTTTGCGGCAAAGTTAAGCATCTCAGACAATGTACGCAAGAGGGAAATGCCTAAAAAGTGGGGGATTTTCCCTATTGCGCATCATCTTTGGGTGCAAAAAGACTTCTAACAGAAAGAATATAAAACATAAAATACAGAAATGGCAAAAGAATTGAAACAGCTCACCAAAAGAGCTGACAACTACTCTCAGTGGTACAATGATTTGGTGATGAAAGCCGACCTTGCCGAGCAAGCACCTGTGCGCGGATGTATGATTATCAAGCCCTATGGCTATGCTATATGGGAAAAGATACAGGCTGAGCTTGATAAAGAGTTTAAGAAGCAAGGCGTTCAGAATGCCTACTTTCCTCTGCTCATCCCCAAAAGTTTCTTCGCACGTGAGGCTGAACATGTAAAGGGATTTGCTAAAGAGAGTGCCGTAGTAACACACTACAGACTTAAGACAAGCGACGACGGCAAAGACATCGTGGTAGACCCTGAAGCTAAGCTTGAGGAAGAACTCATCATTCGTCCTACATCAGAAACTATGATATGGCACACGTATAAAAACTGGATCCATTCTTACCGTGACCTGCCTATCAAGTGCAACCAGTGGTGCAACGTCATGCGCTGGGAGATGCGNNCCGACCCTTCCTCCGTACTTCCGAGTTTCTTTGGCAAGAAGGTCATACAGCACACGCCACAAAAGAAGAGGCACAGCAAGAGGCCGAAACCATGTTGCATGTATATGCCGACTTTGTAGAGAAATTCATGGCTGTTCCTGTCATCAGAGGAGTGAAAAGCCCCACTGAGCGATTTGCAGGAGCACTAGAGACCTACACCATAGAAGCCATGATGCAAGACGGAAAAGCACTGCAAAGTGGCACCAGCCATTTCCTCGGGCAGAACTTTGCCAAGAGCTTCGACGTGCAGTTCCTTAATAAAGACAATCAGCCCGAATATGTTTGGGCCACTTCATGGGGTGTTTCTACCCGCCTTATGGGAGCACTTATCATGGTACACTCAGACGACAATGGCCTTGTCCTGCCACCTAAGCTGGCTCCTATTCAGGTGGTCATGGTTCCTATCTATAAGAACCAAGAGCAGCTGCAGGCTATTTCTGAGAAGTTGCAGCCCGTTATCAAGCAGCTCCAAGAGTTGGGCGTGAGC
>DLDC01000163.1:0-994 GCA_002480935.1 Prevotella sp. UBA7782
AGAGCCCGCTAAGGCTGAGGAAGAGGCTCCTGCTGCTGAGTAACACAGGCATCCAACACCGACAATCGCCGCAACTTGCAGCCATAGACGCGGGCTGTGGCGGTTGCGTAAAAGGCAATTTTGCATTATAACCTAATAAAACAAAGGAAAAGAAAATGGCTGTATCAATTGCAGATATCAAGAAGCTGCGCGCCATGACCGGCGCTGGCCTCGCTGATGTAAAGAAGGCACTGACTGAGGCCGAGGGCGATTTCGACAAGGCAAAGGACCTGCTCCGCGAGCGCGGACTGGCCATTGCAGCTAAGCGCTCTGACCGTGAGACATCCAACGGATGCGTTCTGGTGAAGAAAGTACCTGGATTTGCTGCTATGGTTGCAGTGAAGTGTGAGACTGACTTCGTTGCTGCCGGCAAGGACTTCATTGCCCTTGTGCAGGAAATTCTGGATGCTGCCGTTGCCAACAAGTGCCAGACACTTGACGAGGTGAAGGCTCTGAAACTCGCTAATGGTGATGACGCCGAGACGGCTGTAAAGCATCGCTCTGGCATCACGGGCGAGAAGATGGAGATAGATGGCTATAACTTCATCGAGGGCGACAACACATCCGTTTACGACCATATGAATAAGCACACCTTGGCTACCATCGTTCAGCTTAACAAAGAGAACGACGAGGCCGCTCACAAGGTGGCTATGCAGGTGGCTGCTATGAAGCCTGTTGCGCTGGATGAGGCTTCTGTGCCCCAGAACGTGAAGGACGAGGAGCTCAAAGTGGCTATCGAGAAGACAAAGGAAGAGCAGGTTGAGAAGGCTGTCAACAACGCTTTGAAGAAGGCTGGCATCAATCCTAACCTCGTAGACTCTGACGACCACATCGAAAGCAACATCACAAAGGGCTGGCTCAAGCAGGAAGATGCTGACAGAGCTCGCGAGATAAAGAAGACCGTTGCTGCCGAGAAGGCTGCCAATCTGCCCGAGCAGATGATTCAGAACATCGC
>DLDC01000163.1:1006-5854 GCA_002480935.1 Prevotella sp. UBA7782
AAGTTCTTCAAGGAGAACTGCCTGGTTGATCAGGAGTTCCAGTTCGGCGATGGCGACAAGAAGAGCGTGGCTGAATGGCTGAAAGCTCAGGACAAAGACTTGAAGGTAGTTGCCTACAAGCGCTTTACACTCGCTGCTGAGTAATCAAGCAGAGCACATAATCAATTATTATAGTCTGGGGGTTGTAGGAGAGTCTGATAAAGGCTTTTCTACGACCTCTTTTCGTTTTTCACATGGCATCATAGCCTTTAATCGTTTGCAACATGAAAATATTCGCAGTCGGCATGAACTATGTCGAGCACAATAAAGAGCTTCATGGCACGTTATATAAACCGGAGAACCCTGTCATCTTTATGAAGGCAGACTCGGCTTTGCTTAAAGATCACAAGCCTTTCTTCGTTCCTGACCATCTGGGAAGGATAGAGTATGAGGGCGAACTGGTGCTGAGAATATGCCGATTGGGCAAGTCTATACCCCGAAGGTTCGCTCATCGCTATTATGATGCCGCCACTGTGGGCATCGACTTTACGGCCCGCGACCTGCAAAAAAAGCTCAGGGCAGAGGGCCTGCCATGGGAGTTGAGCAAGAGCTTCGACGGTGCTGCCGCCATAGGGGAGTGGGTGTCGGCTGACAAGTTTCGCGATTTGCAGATGCTCAGCTTCCGTCTTGACAAGAACGGAAAGACCGTACAGCAGGCTCTGACCAGCGATATGCTTTTTAAAATCGATGACTTGATAGCTTACATCAGTCAGTTCTTCACCCTCAAGACGGGCGATTTGCTCTTTACGGGTACGCCGGCCGGCGTGGGCGAAGTGGTAGTAGACGACCACCTGGAGGGCTATATAGAAGACAGAAAAGTGCTCGACTTCAGGTGCAAGTAGCCTTCATCCGGCTGCACATGGGTTTTCCATACACCTTTATATATATTATAGGCTTATGAAGATAAATGCTATAAAGATTGTCATAACTCGGTGCTTGGTCCTGGCATCCATCCTTCTGGTGTCGTCGATGGGCGCTCGTGCACAGCAAAGGTTCTTTAATCTGACGGTTGATGATGTCACCATAGACTCAATGCTGCCGCACTTCACCTACGCCATACCCATCGGAGAGCATTATGCCGACTCTACTTACGAGTTGGAAATACGCTATCCTGAGTTTATGGATATGAGTGCCGATGACATAGAACGCTACAATCAGTTGACTAAGGATGTGCCTCCCACGTTGCCGGCTATCACAAAGCAGGTGGTGGTAGAGCGCAAACAAGGACGCCTGGAGTTTTCTTTGGTGCCCATTGTGAAGCGCAATGGCAAGATGCAGTTCTTGGTTAGCTTCATGATAGCCGTCACTTCAAAGCCTCTCAAGCGCTCTGCTCTGCGCATGAGGGCACGTGCCAGCGTGGCCGCCGCCGACAGATATGCCGCTCATAGCGTGCTGTCCAGCGGGCGATGGGTGAAGATTAGGGTGCCGGCAGATAATGTCTATCAGCTCACAGACAACTTTTTGCGTCAGGCAGGGTTCACTAATCCAAGCCGGGTGAAGCTGTTTGGCTATGGCGGACACCTGCAAAACGAGAAGCTAGACGGCAATGAGCTTGCAGAAACAGACGACTTGAGCGAGGTGCCTACGTGCACTGTGGTCGGCAAAAGGCTGTTCTACGGGCGCGGACCGGTGAGCTGGGACAGCAATAATGCCACGCGTCGCACCCGCAATCCTTACTCTGATTATGGCTATTACTTCCTTACCGAGAGCGATACAGAGCCTCTCAAGGTAGACAGCACAGACTTTCTGAAAAGCTTCTACCCCTCAGCCAACGACTATCATGCGCTGCATGAGGTAGACAACTTCAGCTGGTATCAGGGCGGGCGCAACCTTTTTGAAAACACACCCATCAATGTTGGCGCGTCAAAAGTATATACTTTGGCCAATCAAGCACACGCCACGGCGGGCAAACTGTCTGTTGCCGTTACGGCAGGAGTAAATTCTGTGGCTCAAGTAGCATTGAACGACTCGGTGTTGGGCACCATCAACATCACGCTGGGCAGCTATGATAAGGGCAATGAAGCCACATCTGTTTACAACGTTAGCGGGCTTCATGCCACTGACTCCATCACTATCAAGACCTTATCAGGTGGTCCTATCCGACTGGATTATGTGTCTATGGCTTATAACAAGCCGCGCCAGGCACCCAATCTGAATGCTGCCACGTTTGCAACACCCGAATATCTCTATGCCATAACCAATCAAGACCATCACGCTGATGGCGCGGCCGACATGGTAATCATCATACCTACCAGTCAGAAACTGCTTGCCCAGGCGCAGCGTCTGGCCGATTTTCATAAGGCACACGACAACTTCAGGGTGAACATCGTGCCCGCCGATGAGCTCTATAATGAGTTTTCGAGCGGCACACCTGATGCCAATGCCTATCGCAGATACCTCAAAATGCTGTATGACAGGGCCACTACCGCAGCCGACATACCCAAGTATCTCCTTCTGTTTGGCGACTGCGTGTGGGACAACCGTATGCTGGTGAGCGACACCAGGAACCTTAATCCCGACGATTACTTACTGGCTTTCGAGAGCGAAAACTCATTCAATGAAGTTACTTGCTACGTAGACGATGGCTGGTTCACCCTGCTCGACGATGGCGAAGGTATCAATCCGCAGCGTGCTGATAAGCAAGACATGGCCGTGGGGCGCATTCCCGTCACGGAAGAAAGTGATGCCGAGGCCGTGGTGGATAAGACTATAGCCTACGCCAGCAACCATAACGCGGGCGACTGGCAGAACATCATCACCTTTATGGGCGATGATGGCAACGACAACCTGCACATGACGGACGTCAATTCTACCGCCGAGACCGTATCAGCCCGTTATCCCGGCTATCGCATCAAGAAGATAATGTGGGATGCCTATACCCGTGAGAGCACTGCGACAGGCAATCGTTATCCCGAAGTATCGAGCGCCATCAAGAGCCAGCAGGCCGCAGGGGCGCTCATCATGGACTATGCCGGGCATGGCAGCGCCATACAAATATCTCACGAGGCGGTGCTCAGGCTCACCGATTTCCAGAACTTTACGAATGCCAATCTGCCTCTTTGGATAACGGCCAGTTGCGACATCATGCCCTTCGATGGCACTGAAGCCACGATAGGCGAGGCCGCCCTGCTCAACAAGAACGGCGGTGCTGTGGCCTTCTTCGGCACTACGCGCACGGTATATTCTAATTACAACAAGGCCATCAACACCTCTTACCTCCTTCATGTGCTCAGCATGACAGACGGAAAGCCCATCACTCTGGGCGAGGCACAGCGTCTGGCCAAGAACGAAATGATAACAACGGGACAGGACCGCACCACCAATAAGCTGCAATATTCCTTGTTGGGCGACCCTGCCTTGCAGCTTGCCCTGCCCACAAAGACTGCCGTTATCGACTCCATCAACGGCCTTCCGGTCAATGAATCAAACATGCCTGTGCTCAAGGCAGGCGCTGTGGTGAACGTGAAAGGGCATATAGCCGACAGCACCGGCGTGGCTTCCTACTTCACGGGCAAGCTCACTGCCACGGTGAGAGACGTCAAGGAGCTCATTACCTGCCGTAAGAACGACCCCACGCAACGTGCCGATGCCTTTACGTATTACGACAGACCCAACGTGCTCTTCAATGGTTCTGACAGCGTGCGGGCTGGCTATTTCAGCTTTACCTTCGCCGTTCCGCGCGACATCAACTATGGCGAGGGCTCTGGACTGATGAACTTTTATGCCGTAAGCTCAGACTATAAGCAGATTGCCAACGGCTATAACAGCGACTTCTGCCTCAATGGCACGGCCGAAGCTACTAACGATTCCATCGGCCCATCCATATATTGCTATCTCAACACGTCGTCTTTCACGAACGGAGGTGACGTGAACGACACTCCTTATTTCTACGCGAAGATATCCGATAAGGACGGTATCAACTGCTCGGGAAGCGGCATTGGCCACGACTTGCAGCTTGTTGTAGACGGCGACATGAACCAAACCTATACGCTGAACAGCAACTTCAGCTACGACTTTGGCTCTTATACGAGTGGCTGCACATGGTATAACCTGCCCCAACTCACCCCGGGACGTCACTCATTGAAGTTCAGAGCATGGGATATGATGGGCAACTCCAGCACCACGGAACTGCAGTTCAACGTGGTGAAAGACCTTGCCCCCGACATCGCCAGCCTGGGTTGCACCGAGAATCCGGCCACTTCGCAAACCACCTTCATCGTCACTCATAACTTTACGGGTGCGCAAGTGAATGTCACCATAGAAGTGTTTGACGTGAGCGGAAAGATACTCTGGCAGCATGAGGCCACTGCCAATTCATCCGGCAACGCCGTAACGGTGAACTGGGACCTCACCACAAGCAATGGCAATAAGCTGCCCACAGGCGTCTATCTCTATCGTGCCAAGCTCAGCAGCGGCAGCAACAGCAAGACCAGCAAGGCCAAGAAACTCATCGTGATAGGCAATAATTAGGCACATATCTGCGTTTTAAACCCAATGATAATAGATATTAGCGACTTAGAAATTAGGAATGAATAAACAGCAAATCATAGTTGGTGTATGGATGCTTGCCTTTGGCGGGCTTTCACTGCACGCGCAAGACAAGAAAGATATGTTCAATCCCGAGCACTCTGCGGTTACATCCCAGAGCATAGCACCCGACGCACGGGCAGCCGGTATGGGTGATGTGGGTGTTGCTACCGACCCAGATGTGAACTCACAATACTGGAACCCGGCCAAGTATCCTTTCTGTATCAGCCGTGCAGGTGTGGCACTGAACTATACCCCTTGGCTCCGACAGTTGGTCAACGA
>DLDC01000086.1:0-6367 GCA_002480935.1 Prevotella sp. UBA7782
AACGATGCTTTTGCTTTCATCATTTAGCCTCGTGCATGTTCTTTTGACTCGTTGGAGATGGTATTTGCGTGTTCTTTTCGGATGCGTAAGCCATATATACAGAACCTTACGAGGAAGTTGTATGTTTATTCGTGTCATATATTAACAAAATTTTTATTTTAAAAATTGGTGCTCACTTAATCTCCATTTTTTTGATGTGAATTGCTTTTGCGTAATGTATATACGAAATAATGATATTTCTATGATGTGGTATATAGGGAAAATGCTTTCGATATGTAAAATGTATAGCAATTTATAGTTTCAATTTGCTAGTTGTTTAAACTTGGAGCTTGTCCTACTCATGTTTCGCTTTTGTGTTATGTAATATGCATAAAAACTGTAAAAAGCCTAAGTAAGACATAGTTATAATGATTTTTATCTATTGTGAATTATATTTTTGTAAAGAAGTTAAATATATGCTGTTTGCTTAACAAAAGTGTTGTTTTTATCTATATTTTGAATGAAAGTATTAATTTGAAAGTATGTAGATGTGTTTCTAAAGTGTTAACAAATATTTATAATATGACTATTTCTCAGGCTTAAATATTAATAACATTTAAATAATATGCATAAACTATTCGTGAATAGATACTTTGTTGAATATTATATCTAATTTTACCCTTGATTCAAATGCATAGTAATTAATTAACTAACTAAAAGTAAGTTTATGAGGAAACCAATTACTTTATTAGCTGCAAGCCTGATGGCATTCGTCGCTGCATCACCTTCCTCGGCACAGGGAATTACCAAACCGTTGTTGCCGGTCAAGGTAATGAAAAGCCTCAAAGGTCAGTCAAAAGCCAGCGATGAGGTTCTGGCTAAGGTAAAAAGAGATCATCCTCTGCTCTTTCAGCGCAAGTCGCTGGGACTGAGCAGTGGCAATCAGTTCTCTGATGCGCGTCGTATGATAAAGGTGCGCAAGGGTGGCAAGGTTGCCAACAGCCTGCTGACATCAGGAGGAGTGCAACTGCCCTTGTGGATGAATATTATGACCGAGTCTGCTGCGGGCATCTATTCGCTCACGCCCTCGGCTACCATGACGCCCACGGAGCTTGTTTCTTACAACAAAGGCTATTTCAACGGAGGCGTAGGACTATATGATGGGAAGCTGGGAGGCGTTTATCTCGACACATCCTATGCCGGGTGGGGCATCATTCTGGTTTATTTCTACTCTTTCGACACCGATACATGGGAGCTGGCCGACCAGCCCAAGAGCTTGGGCGACAACTATTCGCTCATAGCAGTTGAAACGGCCCATGACCCAGCAACAGACCAGACGTTCGGCGAATTCTATAATGCTGACGCCTCAGCCGAGGAGTTTGGCGTGATAGACTACAACACGCTCACGCGTACCACCATAGGTACCGCCACACATACTTATGCCGCCATGGGTATCGCCAAGGATGGCTTTGCTTATGGTGTGGCATCAGACGGCAACCTTTATAAGATAGACCGCACCACGGGTAGCGAGACCCTGGTGGGTGCTACAGGCATTCAGGTGGCCAATTATCAGGGCACTTATTATTATCAGAGTGGTGAGATAGACCCCAAGAGCGACGTGTTCTACTGGGCAGCTACTGACTCTGCCGGCGTGAGCGGCCTCTATACGGTGAACCTTACCTCGGGCGCAGCCACCAAGGTGGGCGATTATTCGTCAGACTATGCCAACGGTATGTACATCGGTATGGTTATTCCTGCCCCCGCAGCTGAAGACGGTGCCCCTGCCGCAGTGACCGACTCGGCTCTCAACTTCGTGGGTGGCGCGCTGGCAGGCAACGTGACCTTCAAGGCTCCTACGCGCACCTTCGATGACTCAAACGCCCTCTCGGGCTCGCTCAACTACCAGGTGATAGTGAATGGCTCAGACACATTGAAGGGCACAACCACACCGGGCGCTGTGACCACTGTGCCGGTGACGGCGCAAGAGGGTGTCAATCATTTTGCGCTGAGGGTTGGCAACAGTGTTGGTTTCGGTCCTACGTCACGCCTTACGGGCTATGTGGGTTATGACACACCACTGCCCCCAGACACGGTTAAATTTGATGTTGACGACACGGGCAAGGCCACGGTTACATGGCAGGGACCTTCGGCAGGCGTTCATGGAGGCTATCTGGGCGACCTGACTTATGACGTTTACCGCATTTCTGGCACCGACACGACAAAGGTGGCTGAGGCTCTGACGCAGAACACGTTTACAGAAACGCTTCCCACAAACGCTCTGAAGCAATTCAGCTATGGCGTTGTTGCTTCTAACGGTCATTACAGCAGTGCTGTGAGAGTGAGCGATGGCAAACTTGTGGGCAGCTCTCTTGAAGTGCCATTCCTCGAAAATTTCACCACGAGCTTAGGTCTCTTCACAGTGATAGATGCCAATAACGATGGCAGTACCTGGCAGTGGGAAAAGACTAATCAGTGCGCGGCCTATCGCTGGAGCACCAAAAATCAAGGTGACGACTGGCTCATCTCTCCGCCTATTCATTTGCAGGCAGGCAAGGCCTACGACGTAACCTTCAAGGCACGCTCTATATCCAGCGGTGCTTTCCCCGAGAGGCTGGCAGCCAGCTGGGGCCGTGGCAACACCGTGGCCGACATGACTAATGAGCTGCAGAAGGACACCTTGCTCAACAATGACAAGTGGCGTATCTTCTCAAAGCGCATCACAGCCGATGAAGACGGAAGCTATTACTTCGGCTTCCACGCTATTTCTGATCCTGACAGATATTATCTGCAGCTCGATTCTGTTTCCATAGACTTAGCTCCGCAGACTACTGCACCTGATACGGTTACAGCTCTCAAGGCTACAGCCGATGCTAATGGCTATCTCAGAGCTACCATATCGTTTAATGCTCCCACCAAGGCCATCGACGGCAGCACACTGTCAAGCCTCGACAGCATTACTGTGGCAAAGGGCACAAAGGTCATCGGCACGGTGAAGAAGCCTGCTCTGGGCTCTGCTTACAGCGTAGCTGACATCAATGCATCGCAGGGCAACAACACCTATACCGTGGTGGCATACAACACAAGCGGCATCGGGCAGAAGAGTTTTGTAACTGTTTACGTAGGCGTAGACGTTCCCGCAGCTCCGGAAGTGTCGGCATTAGACAAGACAACTTCTGTTCATCTGTCGTGGAATGCTGTGAGTGGCGCCAACGGTGGCATCATCAAGCCTGCCGAGGTGAGGTATGACATCTTCAACGTAGATGATGAAGGTTACTTGTCAGACTCTGTTTCATCCGTTACCGGAACAACGGCTTATGACGTGACGGGTCTGAACACCAACGAGGGTGACGTACAGAACTACCGCATGTGGGCCGTCAGGGCAGCCAATGCGGCCGGTAAGAGCGGCTTCGGCTCGGCAGCTGTTGTGGTGGGCAAGCCTTATTTGTTGCCGTTCCATGACAGCTTTAAGAACCAGACCCTTGAGGATAAGTTCTTCGGAATACATCGCTCAACGCCTGAATACTCATGGGGCATTACGCCTGATGAGGCTTATGACGGCGATGGTGGCGCACTGTCGTTCAACAGTTCTTCGGCAGCCGACGGCTATATACAAACCGGTAAGATATCGTTTGCAGGTGCCGTGCATCCCAAACTGCTGTTCTATTATAAGGTGAACGGCTCTACTCCCGCAACATTAAAGATTGTGGTTGAGCACAAAGACGGTTCTGTTGATGCTCCTGTGTACACCAAAGACCTCTCTACCAATACAGAGACAGGCTGGCAGCGTGCTTTCGTTGACCTGCCCGCATCGCTTGCCGATGAGGATTATGCCATCATTCGCATCCAGGCTACTGCAACTGACAACATGCAGAGTACCTATGTATATATAGACAACCTGAATATCATCGATCCCGAGCAGCGTGACGCAGCTGTAGAACTGACCGCTCCTGCTACGGTAACCAAGGGTCAGACGGCCCATCTCGTGGCAAAGGTAAGCAATGAGGGCTTAGATGCCCTGAACAATGCGCGCCTGGTTGTTAAGGTGAACGGCAAGCAGGTGGCCGATACCACCATCAATAAGCAACTTGCTACACTTGAGACAGCCACCGTTCCTGTTGACTATCGCACCACAACGCTCGACCAGAGCACCTCGCTCAATGTGACGGCTCAGGTTACGGCAGCCGGTGATTTGGTGGCCGACAACAACTCGGCATCGGCTACGATAGAGGCTGTTGCAGCTGACGTAGCCGCTCCTACAGACCTCAAGGCTAATGGCCTGGCTCCCACCAAGCTGTCATGGACCGCTCCGACTTCGTCTTCTACTTCAGTGACCGATGATTTTGAGGGCTACACACCGTGGAGCACAAGCTTCGGCGACTGGACTACCTATGACGATGGCGGCTATGCTGGTGGCCTTACTCAGCAAGGTTCTTACGAGCATCAGGACGAACAGTTCGCATTCATGGACTGGCAGCCTTCTGATATCTTCCAGACAGGACAGGGACTTGATCCACATTCCGGCACAAAGGCACTTGTAGCAATCTATCAGCTGGACGAATCTGGCAATAACTTCGTAGATGCTGACAACTGGCTTGTCACTCCGCGTCTCTCCGGAAAGGCTCAGCACATCAGCTTCTGGGTGAACAATCTGCAAGGCGACGGCTACGGAACAGAAACGTTCCAGGTGCTTACCTCTACCACAGACAACAGCAAGGCCAGCTTCACACAGTTGGGCTCTGACTATACGCAGAGCTCCGGTACATGGACACAGGTAGGAGTTGATGTTCCTGAAGGCACCAAGTATTTGGCTGTACGCCATACTACGGGCGGCGACCAGCAGTTTGTCTTCATGATAGACGACTTCACATACGAGGTTTCTTCTGCTCCTGTGGCTTACAATGTATATCGCGACGGCGAGTTCCTGGCACAGGTTGAGTCTACCGATTACACCGACCTCACCACGACAGCCGACGGTGAGTATACCTTCAAGGTGACGGCCGTTTATGCCGATGGCTCTGAGTCTGCTCCTATAGAGACTCTCATCTCTACGAGCATCAGCAACCTTGAGGCTTCCGGCGTGAAGAACTTCGACGTCTATACGCTCGACGGCGTGCGCGTCATGAAGGATGCTTCCAGCCTGAAGGGTGTTCGTCCGGGCGTTTACATCATCAATGGTGTGAAGACCATACTGCGCAAATAGCGTTTGGAACAGAATGGGAGAGAGGGGCCTGCACCCACTTGGGCACAAGTCGCTCTCACCGTTCAACAAGCAGGCCGCAGCCTTGTTCAGAGCAGGGCGACGGCTTGCTTTTTACCTTTTACAAACATTATTGTTCATGTTCCTTATTACTTGGGTTATATGCATAACATCAATAGATTAATAGTTTTTTGCTTACTGGCTTGTCTGTGCATGGATATGACAGCCGCACCCCGCAACAAAGCCCTGATGGAGCAAGCCGCTGAGCGTGTGCTCAGGCACAGCGTGCATCCCGGAATGAAGACGGAAGCGCGCCGAGGCAATCTCAAGATGCTGGCATCCAACAAGGCCTTCACTATCTATGGCTATGATGGCGGAGGCTTTGCCATTATCAGCAACGACGATTTGGTGCCCGAAGTGTTGGGCTATTCGCAGGCCTCTTACTCGCAGAAAGACAACCCCTCTTTTCAGTGGTATCTTCAAACGGCGGAGAAGGCTGTTAATGCCATCGTGCAAAGCGGGCGCAAACGCACCACGACAGCGCCCGATGTCTCTCGATACAAGGCGTCGGTAGCACCCATGATAACCTGCCACTGGGGGCAGGAAGCTCCCTATAACAACCTCTGTCCGATAGGAACAGCATCCGGAACAGGCAGTTGGCAAGGATATGGAGGAACCGGTCGGTGTGTGACAGGATGTGTTGCCACGGCCATGGCCCAGATTTTGTATTATCACAAGTGGCCCGAGCATGGGCAGGGCACCCACTCGGTGAGTGTGTTACAGGCTGACAGGTCGCACACAACGGTCAGCGTAGACTTCTCGCAGAGCACCTACGACTGGGCCAACATGCTGGATGACTATTCGGGAAACTACACGCAAGAGCAAGGCAATGCTGTGGCTAAGCTCATGCTTGACTGTGGCGTGGCCTCTGATATGCAGTATGCCACCGACGGGTCGGGCACTTACACCTACAGCGCACGTGACGGCTTGGTGCGCAACTTCGGTTATCCGGAGACTGCCACTTATTACGAACGCTCCAATTTCAGCGAGAGGCAGTGGATGGAGATGATATATAATGAGATGAGCAACGACCGCCCCGTGCTCTACGGAGGCGTAGACAACTACAACGGAGGCCATGAGTTTGTGCTCTGCGGCTACGACACTGAGGGCCGCGTGTGGGTGAACTGGGGC
>DLDC01000086.1:6372-6800 GCA_002480935.1 Prevotella sp. UBA7782
GGACGAGGGCTATTATGACATTGCCCTCCTCAATCCGGAAACCTATTTCTTCTCCTCAGATCAAGACATGGTGATTGGCATAGAGAGCGACAAGGTGGCTGATGTGAGCGACACGCTGAACGTATCTCAGCCCGGTGAGCTCCGGCAGCTTATACCTGACTCCATAGCGCCACACATCACAGCCCTCAAGGTGCGGGGAGACATCAACTCAACCGATGTGNNTGGCCGGACTTGATTCGGCTGGTGTAGCCTCACGCTCCAAGCTGCGTACCCTCGACCTCTCGGAGGCGGGCATCGTGAGTGGTGGAGAGGATTATCTGATTGAGGGATCGCACCGTCTGAACACCCAGAATGGCACCTTCCCCGAACGTGCTTTCTACGGTTCGTCTTCTCTGCGCACCCTTCTGCTACCTGAGCGCATAGACTCT
>DLDC01000086.1:6847-8995 GCA_002480935.1 Prevotella sp. UBA7782
TGGTATGTCAGCCCTCGATTCTGTTGCTCTCCCGGCTTCGTTGAAGAAGTATTATGCCCTGAAAGATAACATCTTATATAATAGCGATACCACCGAGGTGGTGGCTGTCTTGCCCCATGCGGCATCCTCGCTGATGCTTGCATCAGGCACCCGTGTGGTGCGCCCCTATGCTTTTTCGGCTATGCGAGGCGTGCAGAACGTAACGCTGCCATTGTCTCTTGACAGTGTGGGCGGTTATGCTTTTGCTTCTGCCAGTGGTCTGTCGTCCATCAAGGTCATGGGCAAGCGCGTGCCCCGAACGGGCGTTAAGGTGTTCAGCGGCATCAATGCGGGCAACGTGACCCTATATGTTCGTTCCGGCATGAGCGAGCTCTATAAGCGTAGCGCCAACTGGAAAGAGCTGTCGCAGAATATCTCTGAGTTTGGTACAACCATCAGGGTGCGCAATGCCCTGAAGACTTATGGCGACGAGAATCCGCGCTTCGGCTACCGCATCTATGGCGATTATGTAGACGGCAAGCCCATTCTTTCATGTGAAGCCACAGCCCTGTCACCCGCAGGCGACTATGTTATTCATGCAGAGAAAGGCAGCATCACCGATGAGTCGGTAGACTTTGAGGACGGCACGCTCACCATTATGAAGGCCACGGCCAACCTTAGGGCGCTGGACGATACCATAGAGGCGGGGCAGGCCCTTCATGGTCTTTATGCAATAGACAGTCTGCGCAATGGCGAAACCACCGTGGAGCTCACCGCGCAGCCCGTGTTTGAGGTGACTGACAGCTTAGGCCATCCCTTGGACGTGTTCACCGCGCCCGGTGTCTACAACATTCGTGTGAGCGGAGCAGAGAGCCTTAACTATGAGTTCAGCTACTTCCCGGCCCACCTTCTGGTCATCGTGCCCACGGGCATCAGCACGCTACGGCCTGCCACATCGCCCGCGGCAGATGGCATCTACACCCTTACCGGACAGCGGATTAGCCTGAAGGGCGCGACTATATCATCGTTGCCCAAAGGCATATATATCATTAACGGAAAAAAGACAATTATTAAGTAGGTTTTCTTCAATGGGTATCTTTGGGGGAGTGTGACGGGTTTCTGTTCACGCTCCCCCTTTTCTGTCTGGGCGTGTCAGACTGCTTTCCAGAGGTGTCCCTATAGTATGGCTTTCGCAAAATGCCGTTTCAGCTGTCTGAAACCGGCCTTTTTACCAGCCAATAATGCCCTTTTTGCAAGCCCAAACAGGCCTTTTTAAAATACTGGTTGTATGTTGTTGATAGTCAATGATATATAAATGTCCCTTCAGAACGTTTTGCGCATGACCTATCTCTGGCAACATCGTTATACATCGGTTTCTTTTTTTGGGGTGTCATGGCCGACTCTCATAAAGCTGATATCCTGCAACAGAACTTCATAATCACCACATGGAGCTTTGGATATTGGGCGCTTTACATCCTCCAAATGTTAATTTTTAACAGAAAAAGGATAATGTTCTTGTAATTAAAAAAAATAATATCTATCTTTGTAATGTCTTAGAACTTCAATGAAAGACAAAGGAACAAATCAAATTAATACCTAAATCGAAACTTCTATGAATAGGAAATTTAAGAGGGTAGCTGCCGTCTTACTGTTAAGTGTGACGTGTGTGGCTGCCAGTGCGCAAGGCATTTCTGGTACCGTGAAGGATTCGCAAGGTGAGCCTATGATAGGTGTGAGCATCATGATGAACGGTAAGGCTGTTGCCGTAACCGACATGGATGGTCATTTCACTATCAACAATGCTTCGCCTTCGTCCACTTTGGGTATCTCTTATGTGGGTTACAAAACCAAGAATGTGAGAGTTGGCAACTCGTCGAACTTGAACATTGTGCTCGAAGAAGACAATGCCAAGCTTGACGAGGTGGTTGTCATCGGCTATGGAACAGTGAAGAAGCGTGACCTTACGGGTTCGGTGGCCTCTGTAGACCATGATGCGCTGGTGAGCAACCCTGTGTCTAACGTAGGTGAAGCCCTGCAAGGTAAGTTGGCCGGTGTGCAGGTGGTGTCACAAGACGGACGCCCTGGAGCCACAGTTAACATCAAGGTGCGCGGCGGAGGCTCTATCACGCAGAGCAACGACCCGCTTTATGTGGTAGACGGTTTCCCCGT
>DLDC01000141.1 GCA_002480935.1 Prevotella sp. UBA7782
GTTATTGATTTAAGAAATCGGACGCCGGCATGCCTGAAAGGCAGAGTATGGCGACGAAAAGACAAATGAAACAATGCGAATAACTAAAACAATACTTTGCAAATGGCTATGCGTTTGCCTCTTGGTTCTACCCTCACTCACGGCCGGAGCACAGCAACTGGCCTTTCCCGGGGCGCAAGGCTACGGCCGATACACTACGGGCGGAAAGGCGATAGATGCTCGCGGAACGAAGACTTATCATGTGACGAGCCTCGACGACTGCACAGACAGCAACCTGAAAGAGGGCACACTGCGCTGGGCTCTGCGCACGGGCGACGACACGCCACGCACCATAGTCTTTGATGTTTGCGGCACTATATATCTTAAATCGGTGCTCGCCATGGCTCATCCCAACGTGAGCATCCTGGGACAAACGGCCCCCGGAAAAGGCATCTGCATTGCCGGCTACACGCTCAAGATAAGCAAGAGCAACGTCATTCTGCGCTACCTGCGCTTCAGGGCGGGCGACATACCTAATAAGAGTATGACTTCGCTCGACGTGGAGAACGTGAAGCACATCATCATAGACCATTGCTCGATGACGTGGAGCATGGAGGAGAACCTCACCATGTACGACTGCGACTCTACAACGGTGCAATATTGCATACTGGCCGAGGGGCTCTACCTGTCGAAGAACGCCAAGGGCGCCCGCTCGTATGCCACGCAATGGGGCGGCGAACACGCTACCATGCACCACTGTCTCATTGCCAACGTCAACAACCGCGCGCCACGTTTCAACGGTATGCGCAAGCATAGCAAGTACAGAGGCGAGCACGACCAGTACGTAGACAATGAGTTTATCAACAACGTGGTGTTTAATTGGGGCAAGCCCAACAGCGTTTACGGCGGTGAGAACTATCAGGGTGCCAACCAAGGCAACTCGTATAACCGAGTCATCATGGAGGGCAACTACTTCAAACCGGGCCCTAACACGCAGTTGCATTGCACAGAGGCACGCTACTTTGTGGGCGCGTCGTGCCATGGAAACAACGACAGCGGACTCGGAGAGTGGTATCTCAAAGGCAATATGTTCGAACTGCGCTCTAAGTGGGCACCCAAGACGGCGGTGTGGAGCGATGCTTCGCTCAAGCGCGTAAACGCCGACAACCTTTACGGCTTTGCCGACAGCCTGGCCGAAAGGGCCTTCAACACAGAGCTGGGAGCCAACAAAGATATATATAATAGGTATGTGCTGAAGCAGCGGCCCGCTTATAGCGGCATGCCCATAGAGACGGCCAAGCAGGCTTACCGGCACGTGATAAAAGAGGCGGGATGNNGGAGCTGGATGAGGTGGATGCACGCATTCTGCGTGAGGCTGCGGGCAAACAAGACCCTCGGTTTGCCGGCCACGACAGCCAAGGCAACGTGTCGAGGGCCATGGGTATTATCAACTCACAATATGACGTGAAGCTCACCAAAGAAGACCCCAACCTGCACGGCTGGCCATATCTAGGCAAATAACTAAGAACAACAGTAATAACAAAACAATAAAGCAATGAACAACAAACTGATGGTTGCCGCTTGTGCGGCAATGCTTCTGCCTTCGGTGGCACAGGCCCAATATCCTGTGATAACCGAAGCCGCAAAAGCAAAAATCGACTCGCTTCAGGCCGCATGGACGGCACACAGCGACAGTGCATGGAAGGTTGCCTTCCCCATTGTGGTGAAGGAGGCAACTGAAGGCCGACCCTACGTGCCATGGGCATGGAGACCTTACGACCTCAAGCAGGGCAAGATTCCGGCTTTCCCAGGTGCTGAGGGCGGCGGCATGTACACCCTTGGCGGACGTGGAGGCAAGGTACTTGTGGTGACAAACCTTAACGACGACGGTCCTGGCTCCTTCCGCTGGGCCTGCGAACAGGGCGGAGCGCGCATCGTGGTGTTCAACGTTTCGGGCATCATCAGGCTAAAAACACCTATCATCCTGCGCGCGCCTTACATCACAATAGCAGGACAAACCGCTCCCGGCGACGGTGTTTGCATTGCTGGACAGAGCTTCCAGGTGAACACTCACGACGTTATCGTGCGCCACATGCGTTTCCGTCGCGGCAACACCGACGTGTGGTATCGTGAGGATAGCTTCGGAGGCAACCCTGTGGGCAACATTATGATAGACCATTGCTCATGCGAATGGGGCCTGGATGAGAACATATCGTTCTACAGACACATGTTCGACACGGGCAGTACCAACGGCAGCCGAAAGGAGCCTACGGTGAACGTGACCATACAGAACACCATATCTGCCAAGGCTCTCGACACTTATAACCATGCCTTCGGCTCTACCATAGGCGGCGAGAACACCTCGTTCATGCGCAACTTGTGGGCAGACAACACGGGCCGTAACCCTTCTATAGGCTGGGGAGGAGTGTTCAACTTCGTGAACAACGTTATTTACAACTGGGTGAACCGTACGGCTGATGGTGGCGAATACTCCACCATGTCGAACTTCATCAACAACTATTATAAGCCGGGACCCCTTACTCCGAAGGATACTCCTGTTGGTTATCGCATCATCAAGACAGAAAGCCGAAGCAACAAGCTCTTCCCGTACAAGCAATATGGCCGTGTATATGCTTCTGGCAACATCATGGAGGGCAACGAGCGCGTGACCAAGGACAACTGGGATGGTGGTGTGCAGACGGCTGAGAACAAAGACGGCGAGACAACAGAACTGGAATGGAAGCTCATGCGCAGCAACGAGCCGTTCGTAATGCCCCCTCTCACCATTCTGCCTGCTGACCAAACGTTCAGCTATGTGCTCGACAACGTGGGCGCAACCATACCTACACGCGACATCGTAGACCAGCGCATCGTAGAAGAGGTGCGCACCGGCAAGCCCTATGTGGCTAAGAAGCTCAACAAGAAGCACCCTTATGGCGACACATGGGGACTGGCGGACAAGAGCAAGAACGCTGAGGGCCTCTTCAAGTATCGCCGTTTGGGCAACGACTCTTATCTGGGCGGCATCATCACAGACCCCTCACAGATGGGTGGCTATCCTGAGTATAAGGGCAAGCCACGCAAAGACAGCGACGGCGACGGTATGCCTGACGACTGGGAGATAGCCAACGGGCTGAACCCCAACGACCCAAGCGATGCCAACGGTGACATCAACGGCGATGGCTATACCAATATAGAGAAATACATCAACGGCATAGACACGCATAAGAAAGTGGATTGGACCGACCTGAAGAACAACCACGACACCTTGGCTGAAAAAGGTAAACTGATGTAAGATGAAACGCAATATTGTTACATTCATGGCATGGGTGCTGGTTATGGCCAGCGCCTGTGCTCAGGAAGTTAAGCTAGACAGCACCGGCGAAGACCCGGCCTACGTACGCACCATCGTGGCACGGTCGCAGAAAATCGTGGACAAGCTGGACCTGAAAGACAGTAAGAAGGTGGCCAACGTGCTCAACATCGTGGCTAACCGATACTTCTTGCTCAACAAGATACACACCACGTGCAACAACAAACTGAAGTATGCCAAGGACTCGCTCAAGGGCAATGACAAGGCACAATACATGCTTCAGGCACAGAACGAGCGCGACGCCGCCTTGTATAAGCATCACTTTGAGTTTGCTGCCAACTTGGCCAACTATCTTACGGACAGTCAGATAGAAGCCATCAAAGACGGTATGACCTACGGCGTGGTAAAGGTAACGTACGACGCGCAGTTGGACATGATACCTACGCTAAAGCCTGATGAGAAGCTGCAAATATTGAACTGGCTGAAAGAAGCCCGCGAGTTTGCCATGGACGCCGGCGACTCTAAGTCGAAGCACGCGTGGTTTGGCAAGTATAAGGGTCGCATCAACAACTGGCTTGCAGGCAGAGGCTACGACCTGACCAAGGAGCGCGAGGCGTGGTATAAGCGCATTGAGGCTAAGAAACAGAAAAAGCAATAGAGCCAAATGAAATATTTTTTCATCATAATATGTTTATTGGGTGGGGTTGTGTGCAGCGGCGCACAGCCCTTACCTTTATCTGTAAAAGGCGGACATGTGGTATATGGCACAACAGCCAAAGGTAATCGCATGCCCGACTATTCGTATTGCGGATATAAGGAATCTGCCGTCAGCATACCTGACGCGCCCGTCGTGGTGTATGTCCCGGTGAAGCCGGGCGACAACAGCAAGCGCATACAGAAGGCAATAGACTATGTGTCGGGTCTGAAAGTCAACAAGCATACAGGGCTCAGGGGCGCCGTATTGCTGGGCGAAGGAACCTTCACGCTGACAGAACCGCTGCGCATCAGTGCATCCGGCGTGGTGCTCAGAGGGGCTGACAAACACAAGACCATACTCTATAAGACAGGTGTGCAACGTGGCTCGGCTGTGTATATAGAGGGNNAGACATGATATGCGGCCTGCTGACACGCTGAGTGTTAGCACCAACTATATGCCACTCAACAGCCGCACTCTGACCATCAACGGTCATCTGAATGAGGGTGACAACATACTGATATGGCGACCCAGCACCAAAGAATGGATTGAACACTTGGCCATGGGCAACTTTGGCGGAGGCAAGGACCTGGGCTACTGGGGCTGGCATCCCGGAGATGCCGACGTGAGATGGGACCGCACAGTGACGAAAGGCGGAAGCAGCGTTGAGCTGAATGCCCCTCTGACCATGGCACTAGACAGCCACTGGGGCACCACAAAGGTCATTAAGTATGCCTGGCCTGGCCGTATCAGCGATGCCGGAGTGGAAAACCTCACCATACAGTCATCGTATGACACTCAGAACACCCACGATGAGAACCATTGCTGGCAGGGTGTTTACATAGACGCGGCACGCGACTGCTGGGTGAGAAAGGTGAGTTTCAAGCACTTGGCCGGATCTGCTGTGGCCATAGAGAACGGGGCGAGCCGCATAACAGTGGAAGACTGCGATGCCAGAGAGCCCATTTCTGAGCTAGGAGGATGGCGCAGACGGACCTTCTATACCGAAGGAGGGCAATGCTTGTTTCAGCGTTGCTGGTCAGAAGAGGGCATCAACGACTTCAGCGCGGGCTACTGCGCACCCGGTCCCAATGCTTTCGTACAGTGTGAGAGCTATAACTCGATGGGCTTTAGCGGCAGTACGGGCATGTGGGCCACGGGATTGCTCTTTGACTGCGTGACTATCGACGGGCACGACCTGCAAATAGGCAACATAGGATATGACAACTATGGCAGCGGATGGACCACGGCCAACACCACACTGTGGCAATGCTCGGCTGCTAACATATATGCTTCTGACGCCGACAGTGACGCCTGCAACGTGGTGTATGGCTGCTGGGCCGACTTCCACGGTACGAGTTTTATGGCTGAATCAAATAACCATGTACAGCCGTGGAGTCTTTTTGCTGAGCAACTATCTGAAAGACTGGGACATAACGCCGATAACATCACGCACACCTACGTGCGCAACACCACGCAGAGCACCAGTCCTACCATTGAGGAGGCGCAGAGATATACCGCAATGGCGCACTTGCCAAGGGTGACAATGGCTATGTGGATGGACAGCGTGAAGTTTACGGCATCGGTGAACGGCAAGGGAGCCAAGCTGGTTGACGCCCTACCCGACAAGGTAGAGCCCACTGTGGCAACACCTCATTATGCCATCACCAACGGCAAAATCACCATGGATGGTGAGCTGCTGGTGGGTGGCAGGAGCAACGCTCCATGGTGGAACGGAAGAGTAAGACCTTCTTACTATCAGAAAGCGCCCTATGCTCTGACACGCTTTGTGCCGGGCAGGGAAGGTACAGGACTTACCGACAGGGTAGACTCTGTGGTGGCTGCCATGGAAAGAAGTCACACCCTGCTGCTGAATCAGAACTACGGGCTGTGGTATGACCGGCGTAGAGATGACCACGAAAGGGTTCGTCGGCGCGATGGCAATGTGTTTCCGCCCTTCTATGAGCAGGCTTTCGCCCGCTCGGGCAAAGGCAAGGCTTGGGACGGACTGAGCCTTTACAACCTGAACAAGCTCAACTCATGGTACTTCTACCGCATCAACGACTTTGCAAAGAAAGGTGCTCAGAAAGGCCTGTTGCTGGTTAACCAGCACTACTTTCAGCATAACATTCTGGAAGCCGGAGCACATTGGGTGGACTGCCCGTGGCGCTCAGCCAATAACATCAACGAGAAGGTGTTTCCAGAGCCGGTGCCGTTCATGGGTGACAAGCGTATCTTCATGGCCGACTATTTTTATAACGTGAAGAATGACACGCTCAGAAAGTACCACAAGCAATATATCTTCAACACACTGGATGCCCTGGCCGACCAGCCAAACATCATTCAGTCTATTGGAGAAGAGTTTACGGGCCCTTACGACTTTGTGAAATTCTGGCTGCAAACCATTCAGCAATGGGAGCAGGCAAGGGGCAAGAAGGTGCTGGTGCAACTGAGTTGCAACAAGAACGTGCAAGACTCTATATTGGCAAACAGTGGGTTACGCAACATCGTAGACATCATTACCATAGAGCAATGGTTCTATCACAACAAGGGACTGTATGCTCCTGACGGTGGGCTGAACATGGCTCCCAGACAATACATGCGCAAGATAAAGGCAGGCGTGCCGCAATTTGGCGACGTATATCGCAGCGTGTCAGAATATCGGAAAGCTTATCCTGAAAAGGCTGTGATTTATTATGCCTCAAAATATCCAGAACTATGCTGGGCTGCCTTCATGGCCGGTGGCTCTTGCCCCGCCATTCCTGTCAGGGACAAACAATTTCTCAAGGATGCTGCGCTCATGCAACCATCGGGCGCAATGGGAGGCGTCTACATGATGGAGAATGCCAACAGAGGGGCTATTGTGTACATTGATGCTGACAACAAAGATGCATCCATCGACCTGAAAAGCGGTGCTTATAAGCTGAGTAAGATAGACTCTAAAACGGGTAATATCACTATGGTGAGCAAGCGACTGAACATCAACACAACATATAGCCTGAATGGAAAGGGTATCTATTGGCTTGAAAAGCTATAGACAGACGGGATTTTAGCGCAATAAAGAAAGCTAATAGACTGACTAACAACACCTTGTCTGTTAGCTTTCTTTCGTTTTACACCCATCAACAGCACATTTTGGGGTGAGATGTTGGGTGAGATGTTGGTGAGATATTTTGACTTTACTCTTTTATATAACCCACTGTATTACAGCAGTATACAAGATGGGTGGAATGGGTGGAATAGGAACTCACCAAAAATTAATC
>DLDC01000149.1:0-8134 GCA_002480935.1 Prevotella sp. UBA7782
CAGTCTGTTCTCGCTCCGCTCGCTCAAACTGGGGTTATGGATAAGTCAACCCCTTCGGGGCTGAGAGATAGACATCACTATAGATAGCTGTTGTTGCTGTGGCGCTGTTGTGTAAGGTTGCTGACGGCCAGGAGGGACGCACCCTGGAGTGGGATGAACGATGGAGGGTAATTGCTAAACGAGGATATGGACAACGAAAAGGAGGCCCTCCTATGGCGAAGAACTATGCGATGGCTGCAATTAACTCGCCTCTTCGAGGCTCTTCCCCAAGCGCTTGTATATCCCTTGTTCGTTGGTGCTATGCCTCTCTTTCGAAAGGATTTTTCGGTTAGGTGCTTGAAAGAGCATCTATGAAATATGTTGTATTTTGGCATCCCAAATATGCCTTTTCTCATTGCTATAATGCCTATATTGATAGGTTATAATGCCTATTTTGACAGGCTTTCATTCGCTTTACATGAATTTTACTGTAATTCCTATTCCACCCATTCCACCCAATTACATAACATATTGGTTCATAGTAGTTTATGGAAGCGATATTCTCCATAATTATCACACCCACATTCCACCCACATCTCACCCCTTCTTTCTTTTTCTTTCCCATATATGCTGGTTTTATATATCTTTGTATTGTTTCTTTTCATGCATTTTAGTATTCATGTAAATGTGCCATCACTGTAATTACCACCTTCCACTCCTTTTATCAGATAAACATTATTTAACTAACTTATTACTTTTATTCAGAACATAATCTTTACCTTTGCAAAACGTATTGCGATAGTAACTCAGTTGGTAGAGCGCAACCTTCCCAAGGTTGAAGTCGCGGGTTCGAGTCCCGTCTATCGCTCTTTAAGGTCGGTATTTCACTTCCTTACCCCTTTATTTTATTTTTCCAAATACTTATTACGTTACATATCCCACCACACTTTTTGTTCGTGTTACGTGCGTATTGCTTGCCTTATACCATTGTTTTTCAGTTTATTATCTCCTTTTTAGCACCCTGATATCCCATTTCCTTGGGTGAGATGTGGGTGAGATGTGGGTGAGATGTTGCCATGATCTTTCGTCTCTATAACCCATTAAGTCATAGTATGTTACCCCATGGGTGGAATGGGTGGTATAGGAATTACAGTAAAATTTCTGTAATTGCATTTTTAATCGCCTTGATATGTCTTTTTGTATCTCTTAAACCTAATTTTCGTTAATTACTCTGTTCTGTTTGCATAGTTAGAGTATTTTCCTTAAATTTGCTAAGCGTAACTGTAACACTTAATAACTATGTCTAAAAAGCATATCACATTATTGGATGGTGCTGTTGGCACCACATTATGGGAACATACAAACGATCATGACCCAGTTTGGAAATATAATATAGAGAAGCCCGACGTTGTGAAGCAGGTAGCGAAGGAGTTTGCCGATGCCGGCAGTGAGATAGTGCTTACCAACTCTTTTGCCGCCAACCGACCTAATGTGACGGCCAGCTCGTCCTATAGCGTGGAGCAAGTTGTTTCTGAGAGCGTTCGTCTGACGAAGCAGGTTCTACAGGGCACCGGCAAACAAACGGCCTTGGCCATAGGCCCACTCTCTGCCATGCTTGAACCTTTTGGTGATTTGAGCGCGGCCGACTGTCGTAAGATTTTTGAAGAAATGATTTCTGCCGGTATGCAAGAGCATCCCGACATCATCTATATCATGACCTTCATGGATTTGGAAATGATGAAGATAGCAGCCGACGTGGCCTTACAATATCATGTTCCCGTCTTTTCGTCGATGACGTTTAGTGAGTTTGGTGCTACGCTCATGGGCAATACGGTGGATGACATCGTAGCCGCCTTAGAGCCAATGGGCGTCTCGGCTATTGGCATGAACTGCTCATTAGGCCCGGATAAGGCCTTGCCCATCGTTCAGCAATTCCATGAAAAGACCTCACTACCCGTCCTTTTCAAACCCAATGCGGGCACGCCCATCCTCTCAGCCGACGGTGGGGCGGAAAAGAAGCCTTACAGTCCTGAGGAGTTTGCCAAGGATTTTATACCTGCCTTCGAGTATGCCGACATGGTGGGAGGCTGTTGCGGCACCAATGTGGCCTATCTCTCAGCCATGAGAGACGCCTTGCGCCAGTGGCAGAACAGCTGAAGGTTTGTAGGTCCCGACTATACAAGATATTATTAATACTACTATTCCAAAAACAATTTTCAAAACAAAGCCAATGGAAGAGATATTGCAGAAGATACAAAATTGTGTGGAGATGGGCAAGATAAATGCCGCATCTCCCTTTCCACCTGCCATGAAGGGGCAGCCCGGAGCGGCAGAGCTAACCCAAGAGGCACTGAAACAGGGCCTGAAGCCCGGCACCATTATGAACGACGCGATGATACCTGCCATGGGCATCGTGGGCGAGCGGTTCTCGCAAGGCAAGGTGTTTGTGCCACAGATGCTTATGGCCGCCAAGGCTATGAACGCCGGGCTGGAGTATATCAAGCCCTATTTCACCTCAGGAGATGTGAAGATGAAGGGCACGTTCATCATCGGCACGGTGTTCGGCGATATGCACGATATAGGCAAGAATCTGGTGGCCATGATGGTGGAAGGGTCTGGTTATAAGGTCATTGACCTGGGTATCGACTGTCCCGTCGACAGATATGAGAAGGCGCTCGATGAGAATCCGGGTGCCGTAATTGGTCTGAGCGCGTTGCTCACCACCACGATGACCAACATGAAGACCATCATAGACGAGATACACAAGAAGCATCCCGACACGAAGTTTATCGTGGGCGGCGCACCGGTCACGCCGGAGTTTGCCCAGCAGATAGGCAGTGCTTATGGCAAAGACCCTCAGGATGTAGTGGAGAAGTTAGACAAGATGGTAGATGCTTAAAAGGTAATTGCTGCGTATGGAAAATCTAGTAGACTTAACCCTCCATGCCACCCATAGGCTGGCCATGCCCGTCATGACGCATCCGGGCATAGAGTTGATGGGCAAGACGGTGCGTCAGGCCGTTAGCGACGGCACCTTGCACTATGAGGCTATGCACCTTCTGAGCGACCGTTATGCCACATGTGCTGCTCCAGCCATCATGGATCTTACGGTAGAGGCAGAGGCCTTTGGCGCTACGCTCAATATGCCCGATAATGAGATACCCACCGTGGTGGGGCGTTTGGTGACCGATGCCGACAGCGTGAGAGCCCTGAAGGTGCCCGAGCTTACGGCAGGACGACTGCCTGAATATATCAAGGCCAACCAGTTGGCTGCCAAGAATATCACCGACAGACCCGTGCTAGGAAGCTGCATAGGTCCCTTCTCCTTGGCCGGAAGACTGTATGGCATGAGTGAGATTATGCTCGACATATACATGCAGCCCGATGTTATCACAGAGCTGCTGGAGAAGTGCACCGAACTGATACTGGCCTATGCGCGTGCCCAGAAGGAGGCAGGCGACGGCGGAATCATCATGGCAGAGCCTGCCGCCGGACTTATCTCTAATGATGACTGTCTTACTTTTGTCACCCCCTATGTGAAACGTGTGGTTGACGCGTTGCAAGATGACGACTTCATCGTGGTGCTGCACAACTGCGGCAACACCGGAGCCTGTACGCAAGCCATGCTGGCCACGGGAGCCAGAGCGCATCACTTCGGCGATAAGATAGACATGCTGGCTGCCTTGGAGCAGTTGCCCCGTGATGTAATTGGTATGGGCAACCTCAGTCCGGTGACGGTCTTTCGTATGGGCAATGCCGGAGAAGTGAAGAAGGCCACGTTGGAGCTTCTTCGCCGGACGGCCGACTATAACAACTTCATCATCTCTTCAGGATGCGATACGCCGCCCCATTCGCCCATAGAAAACTTTGACGCGTTCTTCGAGGCGGTGCAAGAGTTTAACAAGGAGGGCTGATGGCGCACGGCATGTTTACCACTTATAGCTATCGTTTGGCTGATGTACTGCCTGACGAACAGGCTATGGCCGACTATCTGCACCTTGACGACAAGGCTCATCCTGCCTATGTCTTCATGCAGCATAAGCTGCAGGAGCTGTCTGCCACACCGTTAGAGGCTGTCGGAGGCTATGTGCTGCTGCCCGTTGAGCACATTGACGTGCGTCAGGGCTGTGTGGATGTAGCCGGCACGTCGCTCCTTGTGAACCGTCAGATAAGCGGTTACATGCGCGGAGCCACAAAGGCAGCCCTCTTTCTGTGCACAGCTGGCGAGGTGTTTACCAAGCAATATCGTGACTATTCAGACAGTCGCGACTATCTGGAAGCCTACGTCACCGACTCCATAGGGTCGCTGACTGTAGAGAATGCTATGGATAAGGTGCAGCAACAATTGTCTGGTGAGATGGCCAAGGTGGGCTTGCGTATCAGCAACCGCTATAGTCCCGGCTATTGCAACTGGCCCCTTGACGGACAGCATGATTTGTTCCGGCTGATAGGCGACAACCCTACGGGCATACAACTCTCGGCCAGCAGTCTGATGTATCCCACCAAGTCGGTGAGCGGCATCATAGGCATAGGAGCGCAGATGCGCCGCAGGGAGTATGGTTGTGCCATCTGCAAGAATGCCAACTGCATCTATCGGCGCATCGTGCAGCACGACAAATAGCTCTTGCTGATGCGCTTCTGGTTATGTAAGCTGATGAAAATCGAAAGAAAAAATGACGATACGACATACCTTTCTCCTTATAAGCACGCTGTGTTGCTTGTGTCTGACAAGTAAGCTGGAGGCTGCTGACATCCATGTGCCCGCATCTGCTGCGTTGCACGATGCCCTCCTTCAGGCCCGTGACATGTTGCGCTTGGGCAAAGCACGGCAAGTTACGTTGCATCTTGAACCTGCCACCTACATGCTCACAGAACCCCTCGTGCTGCATGCTGAGGACAATGGCATTACGTTAGACGGTCATGGAGCCACGCTCAGCGGTGCCGTACGGCTCAGCGGTTGGCACCAGGAAGGACGGCTTTGGGTGACAGATGCCCCAGTAATAAACGGTCTGCCGTTGCGCATACGACAGCTTTGGGTAAACGGCAAGAAGGCTTTAAGGGCTTCGCAGTTTGGCCGGTATAAGTTGGAGAGGCTGTTGGGCTTCGATGCCGAGCGCCACACCATGACCATACCCACGCCCGACAACGTCTCGCAACTGCAACAAGCGCAAGGCTTGGAGATGCTGGTGCATCAGCGTTGGGCCATAGCCATACTGCGCGTAAAGACACTTACGCCCATGGGCAAGCAGACCCTTGTTACCTTTCAAGAGCCGGAGTCGAGACTGGAGTTTGCCCATCCTTGGCCGCAACCCATTATCAACGGCGAGCAAGGTTCATCGTCTTTCTGTCTGATGAATGCCCTCTGCCTTGTAGACGAGCCTGGAGAGTGGTTTCAAGATGCTGCCAGCGGCAAGATATACTATTATCCCCAGCCAGGCGAGCGCACCGATGCTTTGGATGCTGAAGCCCCTGTCTTGGAACGGTTGCTGACCGTTGAGGGCACGGAAGGACTGCCTGTGAGCGGCGTAACTATCAAGGATGTGAATTTTGCCTATTGTGGATGGTCGCGCCCCACGCTGAAAGGACACGTCACCTTGCAGGGAGGCTTCGCCCTGACCGATGCCTATCGTTTGTCAACGCCCGGCGTGCCCTGGTGCGACAGGCTCGACAACCAGGCCTGGACAGAGCGTCCTGATGCCGCCGTGCGGGTAGAGTGGGGCAGACAGATAACCTTTCAGAACTGCTCGTTCAGTCATCTGGCCGCCACGGCACTAGACCTTGCCGTAGGCGTCAAGGGTGTGAGCGTGACAGATTGCCGTTTCACCGACATCGGCGGAACAGCTCTTATGGCCGGCTCCTTCANNAGGAGGTATGGAGGTGCACCGTCCCTTCCGTCTGGCAGAGGGAGAGGCAGCCTATTGCGACAGTCTGCTCATCTTGCGTAACACCATCAGCGACGCTGCCAACGAGGATTGGGGAGCTGTGGGTATAGGCTGCGGTTACGTGCGCAACACCTCCATTGTAGACAACACACTGAGCAACCTGAACTACAGCGGCATCTGTGTGGGGTGGGGATGGACGGCACATGACACGGGGATGCGCAACAACCTCATCAGCGGTAACCATATAACAGACTATGCTAAGATGCTGTATGACGTGGGCGGTATCTACACCCTGTCGTACCAGCCTGGCTCTAAGATAATCAATAACACCATTGGTGAGCCGGCAAAAGCGCCCTATGCTACGAACAACAGAGCCTTCAAACTCTATTTGGACGACTCTTCGGGTGGCTTCACCATCAGTGGAAATCATTTAAAACAAACCGAAATAGGAACCAATCATCCCGGAAACATCACCTATTATGAAGCAAACTAACTACCATCTGTATGACTTTATGGATTTTGACGAGCAGCTCAAGTGTGACGAGCGGCTGTGGAAATGCTGGCAAGTGACTGACATCAGGGAGGAACAGGGCGACATCAAACTCGCCATACCCTTTCAGTGCCAGAAACTACAAGACGATATGGCACCCGACAAGGATGTACCTCAGCAAACGTTTGAGCTCATCCTGAGAGCTTACAGCCCCGATATGCTGCGCCTCTTTATCAGTATGGTGGGCGATGAAATGACAGAGCATGACGACATGCTGCACTTTTCAGCCGATGTGGCCCGTGAACCGCTGACGCTGCATGAGGCCGACGGACTCTTCACCATCACCGACCCGCAGGCACGGACGCGTGCCCAGATAGACACACGCCCTTATCCACAAGACCACTGGAGCGACCTCCTGCCTCCGCCACAGCCCACAACGTGGCTCACGCTCTATCCCGACGGCAATAAAGACAAGCCCGTAGAGCTGAGCGACGACCACTTCTCGCCACCCCGTTATGACGCGCTGCCGCTGGGCTTTGTGACAACCCATAAGGCTGAGGAGCCCTACGAGCGTGCCACCGTGTCGTTTAAATGCACGCACGATGAGTGCTTTGCCGGAACGGGAGAGCGGTTCAGAAAGATGGACTTGTCGGGGCAAACCTTCCAGCTGAAGAACCAAGACGGACAAGGAGTGAACAACCGGAGGTGCTATAAGAATATTCCGTTCTACCTATCGAGCCGACTGTACGGCGCGTTCTATCATACCAGCGACTATTGCAAGCTGTCGCTTGCCGACCATTCCTCACGCTCCGTGCAGTTTATGTGCGACAGAGCCACGCTTGACGTGTTTGTCATTGGCGGTTCAGATCCCGAACAGATACTGCATAACTACCGCAGGCTGACGGGCTTCCCGCAGATGCCTCCGCTCTGGAGCTTCGGCATCTGGATGAGCCGCATGACCTACTTCTCCGCTCAGGAGGTGGAAGATATCTGTGCCAGGCTGCGCAAGGAACATTATCCCTGCGACGTCATTCACCTCGATACGGGATGGTTCAGAACCGACTGGCTGTGTGAGTGGAAGTTCAACCCCGAGCGTTTCCCGCATCCCAAAGAGTTTATCCATAAGCTCAGAGACCATGGTTTCCGCGTCAGCCTGTGGCAGTTGCCTTACGTGGCCGAGGGCGCTGAGCAGTTGGCCGAGGCCAAAGCCAACCACTATATATCACAGCCGTTGCACCCGAAGGCGCATGAGGAAGGTGGCGGACAGTCTAACTTCTCAGCACTTGACTATGCCGGTACGATAGACTTTACCTACGACAAGGCCACAAAGTGGTATCAGTCGCTGCTCAAGAACCTGCTCGACATGGGCGTGAGCTGCATCAAGACCGACTTCGGAGAAAACATACACATGGACCATAAGTATCATGGCATGACCGCCAAGCGCCTCAACAATATCTACGCACTGCTCTACCAGCGTGCCGCTTACGACATTACCAAACAGACCACAGGCGAAGGCATCGTGTGGGCGAGGGCAGCCTGGGCTGGTTGCCAGCGCTATCCGCTGCACTGGGGTGGCGACTCGCAGAGCAGCTGGGACGGCATGGCAGGTGACCTGAAGGGTGGCCTGCACTTCGGCCTGTCGGGTTTCTCCTTCTGGAGTCACGATGTTCCGGGTTTCCACTCCGTGCCCGACTTCATGAATTCGCCTCTCGATGAGAAAGTATATGTGCGCTGGACGCAGTTTGGCGTGTTTACATCGCACATGCGTTATCACGGCACATGC
>DLDC01000149.1:8142-21793 GCA_002480935.1 Prevotella sp. UBA7782
ATTATCCCGCCATAGCGCCTATTGTGAAGCGGTGGTGGAGGCTCCGCTACCGGCTAATGCCCTACATCGTGGAGCAGGCCAGGCTGAGCACGCAGACCGGTTACCCCATGTTGCAGGCTCTCATCTTCCATCATCCGCACGACAGGGTGTGCTGGCACATCGACGACGAGTATTATTTCGGCAACAAAATGCTTGTTGCACCCATCATGGAGAGCGACGACCGCCGCGACATCTACCTGCCTCAGGGCACGTGGGTGAACTTCTTTACGGGCGAACGCTATGAGGGAGGCAGGTGGCTCTATGGCTATCAGTGTGAGCTGGAGCTCATGCCCGTGTTCGTACATCCCGGAGAGGAAATAGCCGTGTATCCCGATGACGTGGACTGTACCGACGAGATGGATATGGCAAAGGCCACGGTGGTGAAGATAAACAACGATTTTAAAGGTTATAAAATTTAGCAAATCATGAAAACTTGGAAAGCAAATTGGGAGGAGACAAAGAAGAGATATACAGACTGGTGGAACCATAAGGGGGTGCTGCTCACCATGTGGGAGCACTTTCAAGACCCCGCCATGCAGCCCCATGCCGACGTGCCCAAACCAGAAGCACCGCGTGACAACAACGAGCGCAGGCTCAGTCCGGAGTGGCGTAGCCGCTATCTGGACTGGTATATGGCGCACAGCAGTTTCTTGGCAGATATATTGCCCGTGGCCAACACCGAACTGGGCCCGGGCTCTATGGCCGCTATACTGGGCTCGCCACTGGAGGGCGGTGACGACACGATATGGATAAAGCAGCCCAATCCCATACCCGAAGGCGACCTGACGTATGACCCTCAGAGCCCCGGCATGAAGTTGCACCGCGACCTGCTGCGCAGCGTGAAGGAGCGGGCCAAGGGAAACTATTATGTGGGTATGCCCGACCTGATGGAGGGCTTAGACGTGCTGGCCTCGCTCAGGGGCACCGACACCGTGCTCATGGACACCATGATGCAGCCAGATGTGCTGGAAAGGCAGTTGCAACAGATTAATGATTACTACTTCAAAGTATTTGATGAGCTCTACGACATCATTCGCGAGGACGACGGTATGTGTTTCTGCTACTTCTCGTTATGGGGTCCCGGCAAGGTGACCAAGTTGCAGAGCGACATCTCGACCATGATAAGCGAAGATGACTACCGACACTTTGTGCAGCCCTACATCCGTGAACAGGCCCAGCACATGGACTATACGCTATATCATCTTGACGGAGTAGGAGCCATCAGGCACTTGCCCGCGTTGCTTGAGATAGACGAGATAGATGCCATACAGTGGACACCCGGCGTGGGTCAGCCGCAGGGCGGAGACCCCAAGTGGTTCGACCTTTACAAGCAGATATTGGCCAGTGGCAAGTCGGTGGAGGCCAATTGGGTGAAGCCCGAAGAGATTGTGCCCCTGCTGGATGCCTGCGGCACCAATGGCATACAAATCAACGTAGACTTCCATACTGAGGCTGAAGTGCGTCAATGCCAGGACATTCTGGAGAAGTATGGATGCTGTTAACCTTTCTAATCTACATTCTGATATATGGAAACACATTATATGCAGGGCCTCGACTGGCTCATTCTGATAGTCTACTTTGTGGTGCTCCTTGCCATTGGCTTATGGGCGAGCTCGCGGGTGTCTAAAGACAAATCGCTCTTCTTGGCTGGCAACTCGCTCAGATGGCATCATATCGGCTTTTCTATGTGGGGCACCAATGTGGGGCCGTCCATGCTCATAGCCTCTGCTTCAGCCGGTTTTACCACCGGCATCGTGTCGGGCAACTTTGCCTGGTATGCCTTTGTGTTCATAGCCTTGCTGGCTTTTGTGTTCGCTCCGCGCTATTTGGGCAGTCATGTGTCTACCTTGCCGGAGTTTATGGGCCTGCGTTTCGGACAGGAAACGCGCAGCATACTGGCCGTATATACCATCGTCACCATCCTCATATCGTGGCTGGCGCTCACCCTCTTTGCCGGTGGCGTGCTCATCCGTCAGGTGTTTGACCTGCCTATGTGGGCTTCGGCCCTCATCCTGCTGGCCATATCGGTGTTCTTCACCATGCTGGGCGGACTGAAGGCCGTGGCTTATACTAATGTCTATCAGATGCTGCTGCTCATCTTCGTATCGGCCACGCTCGCCATAGTGGGCGTGGCTAAGGTGGGCGGAGTGCATGCTTTGGTGGATAATGTGCCAGCCGACTATTGGAAGCTGTTTCGTCCCGTCACGGATAAAGACTTTCCTTGGCTGCCCATTCTTTTGGGCTATCCCGTTATGGGTGTGTGGTTCTGGTGCACAGACCAGAGCATGGTGCAGCCCGTTCTGGCCGCCCGCAACTTGAAGGAGGGACAGATGGGTGCTAACTTTACCGGCTGGCTGAAGATATTGGATGTGCCATTATATATCCTGCCGGGCATCATAGCCTTTGCCTTGGTGCGAATGGGCAAGATGACTGTGCCCAATCCTGACGAGGCTTACCTCTCTATGGTTACAGAGCTGTTTCCCAAAGGCATGGTGGGACTGGTGTTTGCCGTGCTCACTGCTGCCCTGGTGAGTACTGTGGGTTCTGCGCTCAACGCCCTAAGCACCGTGTTCACGATGGACATCTACGTGAAGAAGTTTCACTCAGAAGCCTCAGTCAGTCATATCAATCATGTGGGGCGGGTGGTCATGCTTCTCGGTGCTGTGCTCTCGATAGTGATATGTGTGGCCATCGACTCCATTAAGGACCTTAATCTCTTCAATATCTTCCAGTCCGTGCTGAGCTTTATTGCGCCGCCTATGACAACGGTGTTCTTGCTCGGAGTGTTCTGGAAACGCACCACGGCAAGGGCTGCCAACTTAACCCTGACGGCAGGAACAGCCTTCAGCATAGCCATAGGCATACTCTATCTTTGGGGTCCCAAGAGCATTCATTGGCCGCATTTCATGATGCTCTCGTTCCTCATTTGTGTGGCACTCATAGCATTTGCCATAGTGGTAAGCCTGTTAGACCGCACGCCGGCGCCCTGCTCGCTGCCCAAACCGCTGCCTCCTATACACTCTAAGGGCGTGTATGCGGGCTGGATAGCGCTTGCCGTAGTGATGATTGGCTTGTATATTATTTTTAACTGACAATATATTATTATGTTAACAATTAATTCGTATGAAGAATTTGCTGCCCATCTGGGTGAGCAGATAGGTGTTTCAGACTGGTTGGAGATAACTCAAGACAGGGTGAACCTCTTTGCTGACGCTACGTTAGACCACCAATGGATACATGTAGACACGGAGCGGGCAGCCAAGGAGAGCCCCTACAAGGGCACAATAGCCCATGGCTATCTCACCGTGTCGCTGCTTCCTTACTTCTGGCAGCAACTCATTGAGGTGAACAACATCAAGATGATGGTGAACTATGAGATGGACAAGATGCGCTTCGGACAGGCTGTGCGCGTGGGCAGCAAAGTGCGTATGGTGGCCTCTCTGAACAACATTGAGAACCTGCGGGGCATCTGCAAGGCGCAGATAAAGTTTGCCATAGAGATTGAAGGTCAGCGCAAGCATGCCTTGGAAGGTCTGGCTACGTTCCTCTATTACTTTAAATAAGCCGTAATGCATATAGCTTCAGTTAGGCTTTCAAGTCGTGCCATAGTTCTCAAGTGCTTGGGAGCTATGGCATTTCTGATGCTTTGCGCACCCTTGATTATGCTGGCACAGAAGCCCTATTTCCGGCCCTTTCGTCACTGGAACGACCGTATGGCCGTGTTCCGCAGCCAGACGCACCCGCAAAAGGGATGCATCGTCATGATGGGCAACAGTTTGACGGAGTTCGGTCGCGACTGGAACAAAAAGCTAAGTGCCGACACCGTGATAGTGAACCGTGGTATAATGAGCGATTATGCCGCAGGCATGAGCCGGCGGGTGAATGAGGTGAAGCAGCTGGAACCCTCGGCTGTGTTTCTGAGCTGTGGCATCAACGACCTCAGCCATGCCCTTACGGCTCAGCACGTGGCCGCTGATGTCATTGCCCTCATAGGGCGTATGCACAATGAGATGCCCTCGGTGCGCCTCTATGTGCAGAGCATTCTGCCTATCAATGAGAGCTTTGGCCGGTGGAAATCGCTTAGCGGACGAACTGACGATATACCCGTTGCCAACGCATTGATAAAGGAATACTGCGACAGCGTGGGCATACAGTATGTTGATTTGTTCTCTGCTTTTGTCAAGCCGGGCACCAACATCATGCGTCGAGAGCTTACTGCCGACGGACTGCACCTCACACCGATGGGCTATAAGGTGTGGGCCAGCGTGCTTCAGCCCCTCATTGACGCACTGAAAGAAGAACAATAGAATATAAAAAGGCCGGAGACAGGCTGATGTAATGTTATGACTGTAGGATGGGGTGATAACTTTATCGCTCCGCCTTTTGCGGAATGCAGCCGAAACAATATCTATACTTTAGGTTATTGCTTCATGAGTCTAATTCTTAGTACCGCCTTATCACATTACGTCGGTGTGTTTCCGGTCTTTCGTTTTATTCATATAATGCCTGATAGAATAGGTCTTTTCGTCTTTTAAAAAGGGTGCTTTAGCAAGCTAAAAGTGCCTATTTCGCCTTGTAAAAAGGCTTATTTTACAAGGCGGCTTATAATGTCTTGTAAGTCAACTAGTTAAATATTTACTTCTATCTTGCCTTTTTCTAGACGGAAGGGGGCTCGGTCATTACATAAAAAAAACGCGCCAAGCACCTGGCTTGACGCGTCTTTGTTAGAAAGAGTTTACGTCTTATCGTTTCAATATTACTTTTCTTACCGTTCCGTCTGAATATCTGATGATGTTCAAACCGTTCTTCGGCTCTCTCATCAACTGACCAGACTCGTTGTAGAAGGCCACTGCCTTGGCATTGCCCTGACCCTCAGAGAGTGTGGCAGCGTTGATGCCGGTTGCCGGAGAACCAGGAAGCTGAACCTGCTGAAGACCTATGCTGTCTAACGTGAAGCATATAGGCAGGCCCGTTTCGTTGGTCGTAACGTATAGAGCGATGCGTATGTCGCCGCCATAACCCTTGATGGTGTCGGTTGTAAATGAGCCCGACTCATACTCATTAGGCAGCGTTGCCTTGCTGGCTATCTTCACTGCATCGGCAGCATTGAAGTGTTCACCGTCGCGAGCTATGACAATATAGACGTCCTCATCGGTGCCTACGGTGCCTGAATAAGGCTTTCCGCTCATGGTAAGACCCAGTGTTGCCACGATGCCTTTGGTGGTGTCGGGGTCCAGATGGAACTTAGGCGATACATACCAGCTGTTGCATATACTGTCATAGCAGCTGTATTCTACTGTAGAACCATACCATGAAGAGTTGTAGAAGAAGAAATCAGAACTTGGCGTAAGGACAGAAGGTGTGTCAAGTTTGCCTTTATAGCTTTCCCAACCGCGAGGTGCGTCGTCTTCGTCACTAAATACTTCGTTGAAAGGAACAACCAGTCCGCTCTTGAAGGTCAGTACTTCTGACCATGGGCTGTATTGTCCGGCGTTGTTGTAAGTGCGTACGCGTACATCGTATTTAGTCAGCCCGGCCAGACTGTCGAGCTCGGCGTAAGGCTGTGTAACGTTGAGGCTCTTAGCCCATTCTGTCTCTCCATTCTTACGATAGTTGAGCTCCCAGCCATCGCCTTCGCCTTGCGGGGTCCATGCAATGATGGCCTTAGTACCTTCAACTACGCTGTCGCGCAGGTTGACAGGATAGTCTACAGCGGTCTTTTCTTCGACAGCGAAGCTGCGTACCTGTACTTTTGTTTCAGCATGAGAACGCAGATAGATGCGGAACCATACGGCCTTTCCGGCATAGAGAGTGAATGGCTCGGCTATCTTCTTATAGGTGTCTTCGCCTGCAAACTTCTCACCCTTGGTGTAAAGAGCTACGTTGCTGAAGTCTTTTCCATTGTCAGACACCTGCACGGCGAGTGTATCACCTTCCACGAAAGTGTAAGGATAGTAGCTCCAAGAGTCATATTTAGATACGGCGAACTCAGCTTTTACACGGTTGGTTCCCTTGGCCAAATAAACCGGTGCAGTGGTTACATACTGCACGGTGCCGTTCGTTTCATCGGCTGTGCGTATGGTGTTCTGCAGGTATCCGTTGCGTGTGCCCAGCCAGTCGCCCTCGCCTGCAGTCCAGCCAACTGGCAATGAGGCAACAGGGGTATTGGCTATGTCGGCATCATAAGGCAGAGTGAAGGCTGTGCTTGTAGCTACATCGGCATACAGATTAGAGTAGTTGCCATTGCCGTCTGTGCTCCATGCACGGAAGAAATACTTTGTGCCTTTCTTCAGATTGTTCACAGTGATGGCATCGTTTGTTGTGCCGGAATAGATGATTTTGGCACCACCGCTAATGGTATCGCCCACATTGAGCAAGCCGCTCGGCGTGCCAAAGGCTCCATAACCCATCGGGTCGCCCCATCGGCTTATTTCCTCTGAGTCGGTAAAGGCTATGATGGCAGGTTGGCTGTCAGCTGTTTGCAAAGACAGAATAAGTTTGGTGGTGTCGGCGCTGGCTACGTTCAGCGTGGGTGCACCGGCCAATGTCTTCACTGTTCCTGACACAGGAGTGGTGTTGTATACAGGACCTCCGATGCACTTAGAGTTGTAGGCGTACACCTTAACATAATAGGTTGTGCTGGGTGTGAGTGTTTCAGAGCTTGTGAAAGTAGAATCTGATGAGTTGGCTATCACCGTTCCATTGCCGAATGTAGAACCCGATGCGTACTTTACCTTATCGGCGGNNCGGCGGGTGTGGCTCCTAAGTCGTCGGTTGTGCTTGCAACCACCAGGTAAGAGTCGGCATCAGAAGCCTTCTTGAATGTTCCACCCACCGTGTTTGACGTAGCAGAGAGTTTCAGAGAGCTAACTGTTGTAGTAGGTTTTTCGCAGGGCTCAGGTGCCTCGAAGGTGTATGTGGTTCCGTCAGCGGGATAGCTGTTGGCACTATAGCTTATCAGTCTGTCAGACGTTGTGGTGTTGCCAGAATAGTCTGACAGCATCAGACGGTCGTTGCCCGTTCCATGTATACCCATCTTTAAAGATACATACTGCATCGACGCACCCTCGAAAGGCTTGAAGCCAGAGAGCTTAAACTGGATGTTGCCGTTTTCGTATAGGCGGTATTGCAGTGTGACTTTTGCCACAACAGTGTCGGCATAACGGTCGGAAATGCCCAAATTTTCATACTGAACGATGAGCGTATGGTTGCCTGCTGTGCCCTCAGTCTTATAACTTATCTTGGTGTCATCAAGGCCCCAGGTGCCTCCGATAGACACTAAGCCGATGTTGTCGGAATCTTTCATAAAGGTGAGGAAGGGGTTGGTTTGTGCTCCAGCCTGTATGCCGTCTTTGCCCAAATAGAGTGTTCCGTCGGTGCCGATGCCGAATTGGTTCATCTGCTTGCCGTCGAAGGTAAAGTTAAAGCCTATGGGATAGCCCTGCGTTCCGGCTTCGATGGCATTGAAGTTGGCATTGCCGTCGCCGTCGATTATCAGCTTTGAAAATTCAGCACCCGTATAATCCACCGGCACAGTGGTGCCGTCTGTGATGGGCACCAATGCACTGTTGGTGGTTTTCAAGTTGTAGGCAATCATGGATTGTGCCTCAGCCGCCAACGTGGTCAGGCACAAAGCTGCCATTAATAAAAGTTTTTTCATAAGCAAGTGGTGTTAAAGTTATAATATGCTTTCTACTTAATAAATTTCACAGTGCGTCCGTCTGCATACTTGGCAATGTTGATGCCATGCTGCGGAATGTTGATGCGTCTGCCGTCGAGCGTGTAATAGCTTACTGCGTTTATTGTCTTGGTGCTTGCCGAGCTGATGCCCGTTGTGGTGCCATCGCTAACATACTTGCCATCGGTGTTGTGTATGCGGATGCCGTTAATGCCCTCTGCTCCTGACTTGCTCTCGCGCCAGAATACGTAAGTCCACTCTGCATCACTGAACACTTGTGGGTCATCTACGTTGATGCTGCGGCCAATCGTCTTCTTCCATATCTGCTTGCCGTTGGCGTCTAAGCGCTTTACGATAAGTGACATATCAGCCCATTTGGCTACGTCAGTATATGCAACAATCCATGAACTGTCTGCCAATGCGGTCTGACCTACTGTACCCCATGAGTAAGCGACACCCGTCTTGGTACCCATGGCAATGCCTGTGTTGCCCCACAACCGGTCGCCGTCGTAGTTGAATTTACCCACTGTCTGGTTTTGATCGTCGTTGATTTTGTCTTCCCAATTCACCAGAATCTCCTTGTTCTTGGGATTTACGGCAATGTCGCAATAGTCGTGGTCATAGGCCTCTTCGCCGTAAGCGTCTATTCCGTTCAGGCCGAAGGTGGTCTCACCATCGGCAGAGATGTGCTGAACGCGTATGTTATGCGAATATTGACCCATATACCTTACGAACGCTACGGCTGCACCACCCTCGCCGTCAGTGGCTATCTTGTAAGGATGCAAGTCGTGTCCGCCAAAGCTATAGCTGTCGTAAGTAACCTGCCAAACCTGGTCGAGGTCGCGCGTGTAGCGTGTAGCACGTGCTCCATCGCCACCGTCATCAAAACAGATGAAGTCGGTGCCTGTTGTGGGAACGAGTTGTCCGTAAAGTTTCTTAGGCTCGCTCCATGCCGGCACACCGTCAGAAGAGATGCGCTGAACGTAGGTTCCTACGAGCGAATCGCTAAGCTCCATGAACTGGAAATAGGTGTCGTCGCCAATGACATACACGTTGGTGAAAGGTGCATCCTGATACTTAGGATAGCTGATGCCGTCAAGGCCCCACAGCAAATTGCCGTTCTGGTCTACCTTATATATGGCAGGCTGAAAAGCCTGATGGCTGGAATAATCGCTTGGATCGATGCTGTCAGGAACTACTTCCGACCGTGAGTCGGCTACGGTAACGATGGCATTGCCATCCTTGTCGACGGCCAGTCCGTAGTCACTCCACCAGGAAGGAGTCTGGTAGTTGGCGTTCAGACTAATGGGATCGGCAAATACAGTTCTTCCGTTGGCATCGAGCAACTGCAAATAGGTGTGTACTCCGTCAGAATAATAGGTGGAGTCGTTTACCTTGTGTGAGTCCCATGTCTTGTAACTTATCCATGTCTTACCATCGCTTGTACGCGCAAATTTTGGCGAGCATACAGAATAGTCGCCCTGGTTATTGGCGTTGATGAACTGTGTAGGCGTTGCAGAGGTGTTCCACTGTGCGTTGGCTGAAGCACAGAATGCCAGAGCCAAGATAACTAAAGAGGTAAATCTTTTCTTCATAATCTGCCTTTCTTTTTAGTTGATGAATTACTTATTTGTTAATGATTACTTGTTTCTTGTTGTTTGTTATATATATGCCCTGATGACTAACGGCTTTCAGCTTTCTGCCCGAAAGATCGTATATGCCTGAGGGTTTGCCCGCCTCGGCTTGGACAGAAGAAGTAATGCCGAGGGTGGTGGAGGCGTTGCTCAGGCTGAAGTTTACGGTAGCCATGCTGCCTGTATAGGTATCTTGTACCAGCATTTTATGGGTTCCGTCAGCGTTCATCTGGTCGAGCTTATAGTAGCCGCTGCCGTTTGCCCCACTGATGCCGTTATCGCCGGAGTCTCTGAATATCAGTTTGTAGCAGCCGTTGCTGTTGAGTGCGAAGGTGTGATAGATTCTTTCACTCGGTGTAGAGTAGGGGCCGCCCTGCTCAATGGTGTTTCCGTCGCCGTCAAGAAGTAGCCATGTGGTTTCTTCAGGCTTGTTGTCTAACTTCATTGTGAGGCGTACGGCGTTGCTGGCAGCATAGGCATCGTTGAGCTTTACGGTTACCTGAGGAGATGATTGCGATGTGCCGTTGATGTCTGACAGCCATACGCGCACATCGTTTTCAGCACCGTCGGCTGCTAAGGCAAAGGATGTGAAGTCGGGAGTTGCCACTGTGTCGATAGCCAGATAAGGCAAGTTGCCCGTCCACGGAGTAGTTTGAACCGTTCCGTTTATGCTTACATTCAAGTTTGCCGAAGTAAGGTTGTTCTGGCCCGTGTTGCGGAACACAATGGTGGAAGAATATAATGGCTGGCAAATACGGTCGGGGGTATCTTCTACCTTTAATATTTTGGCGGCATCGTTGCTGCCTGTAGGCCTTGGTGTATATACGGTGGCAAGCACCTCATGAGTTGAATCGTCTTGTACAAAGGAAACGATACCCAGTTCGTCCTCGTTGTCGAAACCGCTCACCTGCCAGCTGCAATGATAGGAAAGTTCGTTTCCGGCATATTGAGAGGAAGGCAGTTGCTCGCCCGATGCATTGGGCAGTAGCTGCCGCATAACGAAGTTCCAGTGGTCTTCACCATTCCATACCTTATGATCATAGCCTACATAGTCTTCTACCACTGCCGTGACAAGCTTCAGCTTTCTGTCAGAATAGGCTTCGATAGGTGTGAGATGGGTTGTGATGCCAAGCTGTCCGTTGTTCAGAGAGGCGTCTACTTGGATGTTGAAGGTCGGGTCTTTGCGAGCTTCTCCTATTTGTGCGTCCAGGTAATCGGCATGCTTGGCAATGGCGTAGCCTTTTGTACCATTGAAGAATATGCTTGGAACGCCTGTCACTCCGTAATAATCTTGCCGTGCCTCGTTCTGCTCCTTGTTCAGCACATAAATGTAGTCGGAAGGCTGGGGAAAGTTGATGTGGTAAGTGATAAAGGCCACGTCGCCCATGTGCCTTGTCACACAAGTGTCTAAAGAAGGTGAGAATGCCGCGCAGGGTGAGCAGCCCTGGTTGGTGAATTCCTCTACGAGAACCCACGGGCGTGGTGCTTGCTGGGCTTTGGCCTGCGTGCAGACAAGCAGCAAAAGAGTTGCCAGTTCGATGAAGTGTGTATGTTTGCTCATATTGATTACTTCCTTATGATTTTCTTACCGTTGCTGATATATACTTCAGAAGGTGAGGCTTGAACCACTTTCCTTCCCTGGAGATCGTAGATCTTATTGCACTTCTTGGCGCTTTCTTCGGTCGTCGTGAGCGATTGTATGCCCGTGAGAGCGGCGTTGGCACCCTTCAGATGGAAACGAACGTCGTAAGATGCGCCGTCATAATCTCCCTGTGTGATACGTTTTTTTGTGCCATCTGCGTTGATTTGATATAGTTGGTAGTAGCCGTTACCCTGACTTCCGGTGATACCATTGCCTCCCGCATCGAGGAATTGCAAGGTATAGCAATCGTCGTGAGTCAGAGAGAAATCTTCTGTATAGAAGTGTCTGCCCTCGCTGTATGGACCACCCTGCTGCACTACTTCGCCATCTGAGTTATACAATTTCCATGTCGTTTCTTGCGGAGCTTTGTCGGTATAGAGCTTCAGTTGTACGGCTCCGGTAGCCTGTGCTGAACTTGAGAACGTTTGACTCAGAGTGTTGCTCGTTTTGTCACCGCCATTAATGTTGCTCAGCCATACCTTTACGCTATTTCTGCTCCCGTCTTCATTGAGAGTAAAGTCTGTAAAATCGTCGAAGTTGATGGTGTCTCGTTGAAGATAAGCCAGATCACCTGTCCAGCTGTAAGTCTTCTTGGATCCGTTTACTTCAACGTTAAGGATGGCACTCTTGATGTTGTTCGAGCCATCATTGCGCACGATGACGCTGCCATAATAATTAGGTGTGCAAATAAGGTCGGGCGTGTTTGTGAGGCTCTTGATGGCTATGGAGTCTTCGCCTTGTGCTTTCTTCGGAACGTAAGCCGTAGCTAATATCTTTTTGGTTGCTATGTCTTGCAAGAACACTACGAGACCAATCTCAGCGGTGTCGTTGATATTCTGTATAGTCCAGTCGGTATTATAAGAGTTGCTTTCGCCTGATTTGATAGTTGAGGGCAACTGATAACCATCGCCGTTGGGCAGCAGCTGACGGCAAGTGAAGTTGAGTTCTGTCTCGCCGTTGGGCAATGCTTGCTCGCAGTTTATATGCTCCTCGACAACAGCTGCGAATAGTCTTAGATTGCTATTACTTATATCCTGCTTCGCAATCGTCTTGGCCTGGATGGACATTTTACCACCAGCAATGGTGTAGCTGGCGCCTATGCGGTAGTTGTCAGGTTCTTGCATGTAGTAGTTTATAGCATTGTTCAGATTGCTTGAGCTTAGCCCATTACCCAAGTTGTCGCCGTTCATGAAGGTTGTGGGAAAGGCGTTTACTTGATAAAAAGACCTGCGCTTGTCCAGATTCTCTTTTTGTGCGAGGTATATTGGGTCATCGGGGTCGGGATAGTTGCCGTGGTATTTAACTGCGATTACGTCACCCAGACGTTCATCTATTACTGCGTCAAGAGTAGGAGAATATCGTGCACAAGGGCCACATCCATCATTGGTAAACTCTTCTATCAGTACCAATCGCTTTTGTGCGAATGCGTTTGACACGGACAGAAGCATAAGAAAAAGAAGCGTAAATGTTTGTTTCATAATTGTCTTGTTTTTGTTGCAAAGGTAATAAATTGAAATAAAATATGGTCAAATTATTGAATATTTGTTTTCACATTTCATGAAATGTAAAAAGAATCTTTGCTTTTTGCTTGATTTATGTCAATATATTGGCCTTGCACCGGTTCTTAAAGTCAATCTGTTATGTTAGTATTGTCTAACTTTTGGCCTGTTTAGCTGATATGAGTTTGTGCTTTTCATATTCGCTTTTGTGCTGATGGTTGTTGCGAATAGTATTTATACCTATATATAAATAGGGTGTTCTTTCGATGAAATGGTTTTCTTCTTGATAAGCTCTATTATTCTTATCGATAAATGATAATTTACGTGCAAGCCGAGCGCAGAGCCAAACGCAGTTTGAGCTATGCCGAGGCGCAGCCGTAAATGCGGACATTAGTCCGAATTTACCGTGGCTTGACCGTTCATCAGCAATGGCAAAAGCTCGTCGCGCTGCTTAGATAATGAATTTATTTCATCAATGTTATTATCAATTTCTATATAGATTGCTTTTACCTTTTCGAAGAATGACTTCATGATATCATGTGGTACAACAACCCATTTGTTCGCTAAGAACATATTGGTCATGAAGTTTTTTATACCAGACGTCTTTCCTTCGTAATTGAACATATTGTTATTGTCATAGAGTACTTTCCATGTATAATAGAAATACGCAGAGCAAATATCTTCCTGCAAGGTAAATGCATGACAGAAATTAGAGCAAGTGACTTTATCTCCATTACGTCTTAAGACACCGGGAGTTATTAATGCACACCTGCCAGTAGATTGAGTCGGGCTTCCTCCAGACACTTCAATCACGACATCCCATGGATGCAACAGTTTAGATACATTTTTTGTTTTAATGTATCTATGTGGCAAGTTAATCAGTTTTAAAATATCTGCACCTCTTATACACGTGACACTTAATGGATGTTCGGCGGACATAGTATCATATCCCCAATCACCAGTATTGTTGGAAATAATGTAGTCTTTTAATTCACAAATGCACCACTTCTCTGGTATATGAAGTTGCAAATCTTCATTATAAATCATCTTGCCGCCACTACTCTTATATGGTCTGCCATTCTCATCAGGGAAGTCGAACTGCAAAAACCAGTAGTCGTAGAGTTGTCGGGCTATCGCCTCTAAATTATCATTTATCGTT